>CAZHNR010000119.1:0-1533 GCA_964534065.1 uncultured Methanosarcinales archaeon | reverse complement strand
TTGCTCATACTTTTGTTTGTATATTGAGTATTCAAAGACAAAAAAAAATATTAGAAGATATTTTTGATGAAGTATTTAATTCTTATAATGAATTTTTGAATTAGGTGTTGTCTAGTCCTGAAATAGTGTTACAGGTTTTTAGATAGATTATATATATATCAGACAGTCTTAAGATTGTCTGATTTTTCTTTTTTATAGGTTCTTATTTGAATATTCTCTTTTTGATGTGTTTGCTCTGGTGTTTGCATATATAAAGAAAAATGAGGTCTTTCTTGATTATATATTTGTACACTTTGTTGTACTAATTGTTTCATCCAAGTCAAATACGATTGTTGAGTTTCTAGTAAAAACTCTTGTTTGAGAATACCATTGACACGCTCTGCTACTGCATTTTCGTAAGGGTCATAACATTCTGTCATACTACAACGAATACGATTTTTAGTTAAAATTGTCTGATATTCATCACTACAATATTGGACACCTCTATCTGAATGATGAATCAACTCTCGTAACGGAAACTTTCTGTTTTTCAATGCCATTTTTAAAGCAGTTGAACAACCAACAGTCTCTAAGCTATTAGAAACATCAAAACCAACTATTTTTTTTGAATACGCATCTGTCACCAATGCTAAATACATCGGATTTTCTCGTGTTCCAATATAGGTAATATCACTTACCCAAACTTGTTCTGCACCCTCTATTTTCAAATTTGCAATTAAATTTTTATGCTTTTTGAAACGGTGAAGAGAGTCGGTAGTAACATGATATCTTCGTTTAGGTAAAATAAGAAGATGATTAGCTTCCAAAATACGAAATAGTTTATCTCGTCCCACTTTTAAAGCAGTTAAAGGAACTTTTAAAATATGGTAAAGTTTACGAGTACCCACTCGTGGCAGTCGTTGTCTAACTTCTTTTACTAAATCAACTACTTTTTGAGCTAATTCTTTGTATTTAGCTGTCCGAAATAAAGAATAATAATATACCCGTCTAGATATCCCAAGCAATTTACAGGTCTTTGCAATACTAGTTCCATGCTGTTCACTAAATGAACGAACTACTTGGGTTTGGAGTTTTTTCGTATAGAAATTTTATATTCCTTTTCGGCTAAATCAATCATCATGTCAAACAAAATGGCTTTCTTATCTAAAGTAGATAACTCTTCCTGTAAAGTGGCATTTTGTTTTTTAAGAAGACGAATTTCCTGCTCTTGTTCCAGTAAACGTTGTTCTGCTGTTTTCATAGGACGAATTACTTTGTAAGAAGTATCAAAATTACCGTACTTTTTTAACCAGTTCACAACAGTATGACGACATTGAATACCATAATTCCGTTGGGCTTGAGTGATTGTAAAAAGACCTTGTTCTATTTCCTTAACTACTTGAAGTTTGAACTGCATGGTGTAGTCTTTCTGGGTACGTTTAACATAGGTACGTTCCATAATAAAATTGGTTGTGTAACACTATGGTAGGACGAGACATTGTAAAAATAAAAAAACACCTAATCTACTTTAGCAGTAATTAGGTGTTTTTTTAT
>CAZHNR010000118.1:0-1586 GCA_964534065.1 uncultured Methanosarcinales archaeon | reverse complement strand
GATGTTGCTCTTGCTCTTTGTGAAACGTTACAACTCCGTTCGCAGCTCGATGCAGAAAGTGTACGTAAACGACTTAAACAATTACTAGAGCAACATGAAGATAAAGATGATACGCTCTACTTTGTCAATCAGCTTGCAAATGTTCATATCAGAGACAAATCAGGAATATTTATTGGATCACGAATGGGAAGACCTGAAAAAGCAAAAATGCGAAAACTTACTGGTTCACCAAATTCTCTCTTTCCTGTGGGTGAAGATGGTGGAAGATTGCGAAGCTTTCAATCTGCACTCCAAAAGAAAAAAATAACGAGTACTTTTCCTGTCTTCAAATGTACTAACTGCGCAAACCTCACTCCTCTTACTATTTGTGAAATGTGTGAGACTGAAACTGAACGACAAAAAATAGACCGTGAAACTAAAGAAGCAGTAACTCCTGCGTATGCCAAGGAACATGAAGACCGACAATACCTTGACTACAAAGAATGGAGTGTGCCTATCAACAGTATTTTTGAATATTGCTTAAGAAAACTAGGCACCAAAATATATCCAGATCTTATCAAGGGAGTCCGTGGAACCGTCAGCAAAGACAGAACTCCAGAACATCCCATAAAAGGAATTTTGCGAGCAACCTACGGGGTGGCTGTCAACAAAGATGGTACAGTCCGTTACGATGCATCTGAAATCACTCTTACTCATTTTAAACCTAAAGAAATAGGAACCAGCGTTACACAACTTAAAGAACTTGGTTACACACATGATGTGTATGGAAAAGAATTAGAAAATGAAGAACAAGTACTTGAACTTCGAGCACAAGATGTTGTGCTTCCTGCATGTCCTGACGCACTTGACCCTGGAAGTGATGACATACTTTTACGAACAAGTAAATTCATAGATGAACTCCTTGTAAAACTCTACAATACTACACCCTATTACAATGCAAAAACTGCTCAGGATCTTGTAGGCCATCTTATTATAGGACTTGCACCTCACACTTCAGCAGGAACTATCGGACGTATTATTGGTTTCTCAAAAACCCAAGGGTTCTTTGCACATCCCATGTATCACGCTGCAATGCGACGAGACTGTGACGGTGATGAAAGTTGTTTTTTTCTTGTCCTTGACGCATTTCTTAATTTCAGCACAAAATATTTAGGAACATCACGAGGAAGCACCATGGATGCACCTCTTGTATTAACAAGTCTCTTAAATCCAGCAGAAGTAGATGATATGGCATTCAATATGGATATTGTTGACCATTATCCTTTAGAGTTTTATAGAGCCTGCGAGGAATACAAATATCCATGGGATGTTAAAATAAAAAAGATTAACGAAGTGCTGTTCACACCACAACAATTCGAAGGTATGATGTTCACACACGACACTGCAGATATTAACGCAGGAGTTCTTTGTTCCGCATATAAAACTTTACCAAGTATGGGAGAAAAAATTGAAGGACAAATGAGTCTTGCAAAAAAAATCAGAGCAACAGACACAAGCGATGTTGCAAGGCTTATTATTGATAAACACTTTATTCGAGATACAAAAGGTAACTTACGTAAATTCAGTCTACAAAAATTCAGATGCGT
>CAZHNR010000117.1:0-1671 GCA_964534065.1 uncultured Methanosarcinales archaeon | reverse complement strand
ACTCCCGAAGCAAAAGTAGGAAGTATTATTGTCCGTTTCACGAGCAATGTGCCTAAATTTGTCGGGAAAAATAAAGAACTGTTCGGACCATTTGAGCAAGGAAAAATAGTACAACTCCCTGCAAATATAGCTCAAATACTTCTCAAGAAAGGTAAAGTCGAACACGTCATGGCGGAGCACTAATATGTACATCTTACGTAATTATATGAACAATCATCAAGTAACGCGCAAATATATTTCCGCAGGAATTTCATTTGGAGACGATGCAAGCTATCTTATGATGGGAGAAAGTTTAGCATTTGGACGAAAACTCCAACAATGGGAGAATTGGGAAAAAGAATATGCGAAGCGCGGCTATGAAACAATTAGTTTTGATAAGTTTCTTGAAGCGGCAAGAGAAGGTCTCGACCTCACAAATTACATTCAAGTACTAAGAAAACTACACACTGAACCCATATTTCATGCACAACTCTATCGACAGCATCACCTTGGCAAAGCGCATAACAACATAGAAACACACCTCGAAGACGACATATTAGTCGGACGATTCAAATTTCCATCCACAGAAAACCTTTAAAAAGACCCTTTCCTTTCTTATCTTCTATTACTTCATGCGAGGGCATTTATGGCGCAACTAGATTTTGAAAACTTTTCATTTAGCAAAAAAGACGATACCGTTCACGTGACCTACGCTGAGCGTTACTTTTTTACTGTCCCTCTTGAAGATTTTAGCAAAATTGATGACGCAGTAGAATTTCATGGAAAACAACTCATCTTCCCAAACGCGAAAGAAAGTGTAGCAGACAGAAAAGTTGACCAACTTATCGATCGTGGCCTTCATGCAATGACGCATAAAATCAACAAAAAAGATGTTGTCTACATTGATGAAGAGAGCGGCATTCCTTTAATCGGATCAGGAGAATTCGGTGTTATCGATCGTAATACGAGCTTGCTTGAAGTGAAAACACATACAGGATGTAATTTCAACTGCAATTATTGTAGCGTCGATGAAGGAGTGAACAAAAAAACTGCTGATATTCTTATTGACCCGTATTACATGGCGCAAGTCTGCGCTGAACTTGCAGCACGAAAAACACACCCAGTGGAATTTAATCTCGGTCCGCACGGTGAACCATTACTGTATCCATTCACAAGAGAACTCGTTGCAGAACTTTCTGAAATTCCTAATTGCTCAGTTATTTCTGTTAATACCAACGGCTCGTTTCTCTCTCGAAAACTTATTGATGAACTTAAAGAAGCAGGACTCACAAGAATTAATCTTTCATTAAATACACTTGACCAAGACATTCACAATAAACTTGCAGGTCGACCTTATCCCCTCAAACACGTACTCAAAATGGTTGAGTACTGTAAAGAAATAGGCATGCCTATTCTTATCGCACCAACAATAATTCCTAATTTTAACGATAGTGTTAAGCGAGATATTGAACCACTTATCCAACTTGCAAAAACTATCAAAAGCCCGTTTCCAACTATAGGAATTCAAAAATTTCTAGAATACAAAGGAGGAAGAAATCCTTCTGAACCTGTTCCCTTTGAAGACTTCTTTGCGATGCTACGTCCGCTTGAAGAAAAATACGACGTTGTCCTTACACCAAAAGCGGACTGGAATCCTTTTGGCATATACATAGATACAAAACTTGAAAAACC
>CAZHNR010000116.1:0-1738 GCA_964534065.1 uncultured Methanosarcinales archaeon | reverse complement strand
TATTTTCGTTGGAGGTCTGTTTAAAGTGAATAAATATGTTTTGATGAGTTTTGCTATGTTGTTGTTTTTTTTGCCTGGTGCTTTGGCTGTTGATTTTGGTTCTGATATTTCTCAGGAGGATCAGGATACTTTTGATGAGATTTTGGATCCTGTTATGAAGATTTATAATTTTATTAAGTATGCTGCTAGTGTTGTTGCTGTTGTTTTCTTGGTTTTTGCTGGTGTTACTTTTATTATGAGTGGTAATGATCAGGCTAAGAGGGAGCAGGCTAAATCGATGGCTACGTATATTGTTATTGGTTTGATTGTTATTTGGGTTGCTCCTTTGATTGTTGGGTATTTAGTGTGAAAGCACTAAAACCTTTTTTTCTTTTCCTACAAAGACTTAAGTCTGAGTGGGTGCCAACAACATTTTTGTTGTTGAGCATCTTGTTCTTATCTTTACCTGTTAGTTTTGCTTATGATTGCTCCCAGCTAGATTTTTCTTTTCAGGATTCTTGTGAAGTATTGAATACTGAGAATGAAGGTCTTATTGCAAATTTAATTTATACTGAAAATATTTATCCTGTTCATGCTTTTATTGAGCAATATAATGAAATAGATGTTCTTTCACCGCCATTAAACACTACTACGTATTTTCTTGGTTCAATTCATAGTGCTTGGCTTGAGCTTCTCACTGTTCAGCCTAGCGTGAAGTATGATGATACTTTGTTTGTTCCTCAAACTGTTACTTTACGTTCTGAGGCTGATTATGAAATTGTTATTCCGCCAGAATATGTTAATTCTGTTGAAGAGGATGGAGCTGTTTGTAGGTTAAAATATTCTTCTACGGGTGATACGTTGAGTATTTCTTGGTACGGTGATGGTGTTTTTCTTGGAGAGGGTAAACTAGTTACAGCTTCAACAAATGCTAGTCTTATTGAAGTACAATCAATAGTACGTTCTTTTGTTGAAGTAAAAAGGTATGAATGGGAGCGGTACTGTAGCTATTGGAAGAACGGTCAGTGTCAAGATTATGATTATGATTGCAATTATCAATACTCTTATACTTATAGTGATGAGCTTATTATTAACGATTCTCAACAAATAGAGCAGTACGTTTCTCCCTCTCCATCTCGGTTTGAGTTGTTGCATGAGTACGATGGAACACATCAAGGAGAACTAACTACTCATCCTCGAACAAATACTTTAGTTTCAACGTCTAACGCTTTTTTCAAGCAAGATACTCTTCGCTTCCAAGCTGAATTTTTGCATGAACCTTATTATTTCTTGCAGTTAGTAGCGATAAATGAGAATACTACATCAAGCGAAAACGTCTTTTATCATAATACTACTTTGTACTTGCCAGAAAGCTCTGATTGTGAAGTTACTACAACAGATTTCTTTCAAATCACCTCTAATTCTTGCTTGCAAAATTATACGGAACTTTCTCTTCCTCCTTTCCAAAAAGAAAAGAGCAGTATAGACATGAGTTTACTCTGGAAAGGAGGACTTTTCCTACTAATAATAATCCTACTGTTTAAGGTAATAAGAAAGACTTGGGGTAAAGCACTACTGCCTTTGGGAATGCTATTTCTCTTGCCAAGAGCTGTAAAAGCAGAAAGTTGTGGATTAAGCAATCTAGCGTCGTGCATTCCTGAAAACTTATTTAATTTTTTTATAGAAGTAATCAATGCACCGCTTGTTCCTTTGCTTGAATTGACAAAGAACCTTTTAACAAATCCCGTAAGTATAGATT
>CAZHNR010000115.1:0-1902 GCA_964534065.1 uncultured Methanosarcinales archaeon | reverse complement strand
TACCACTTTCCTGTCCTACGAAGCACGAAACCCCTGCTTGCGTATAGGTGATGTTACAAGCTGGCCTTCTACTTCTTCCCATAGTTTATTACTCGGTCATGATACCTTAACTTGCCTTCTAAACTCTTTTCAGTTAGACTAGTGTCCTTAAGCCTGTTTTTAAATTCTTTTGGAAGGTCAAGATTGTTGTTTTTTACTACTATGCCTGTTACAATCGGGTTCTTAGTTTTATAGTTAGTTTTCTTGTGGCTTATCTTAAAGCCGTCTTCAACTATTGCATTTAGTATTACCTGAATTTTGTCTTTGAAGTCTATCGGGCTGGAAAAAGTTAAGTCATCCACAAATGATGAGAAAGTCAGATTATTCTCTTTTGCAATTTGCTGTAAACGCTTTCCTGTCCTTACGAATACAAGATTTGCAACAATTGGGGATGTTGGAGTTCCCTGTGGTAGTTTTCCTTTATATGTAGTTAATTGGGTTAAAAGCCTAGCAACTGTAGGTGAGAAATCAAATGAAAGGAACATTTCAAAGACCTGTTTATGATTTACTGACGGGAAAAAATTTGATAGGTCTGTTGTGAAGATATATTTCTTTCCTTGATGTCTCTTTGCGTTAGAAATGTTGTCTTTACCCTTTATTGAACCATAAGCATAATCGGGAATAGTAAGTTTTTGAAGGATATTTTCTTGAAGGCGTTTCTGAATAACTTTCAGTCTCTTTATACTTGGATTTAATACCCTTTTTTGGACAATGCCATTTTTAACTTTTGGCTCTCCATTGTCATTCTTTTTAATTTTCTCCTTCTGATAATAGAAATTATCAATATTTTTAATGATATGGTCAATTTCAGAAAGCTCAACCTTTAGTTCATATGCTAAATGTTCACTTGTCCTAATCATTCCACTGATATTGATTCACCAAAAAACTCTGTCACCATTGAATTAATAGAAGGAGCTAAATGCTTAAAAGCATTTCTTTTTTCTGGGGAAATGTCATTACTGTCGATTGCAAGAAAAAAGAGGACAGGAAGTGGCACATTTAAATTTTGGCAAATGACTTTGAGCGTGGATATGTTTGGCTCTTTTACATTATTCTCTATCTGTGATAGATAAGTTTGAGTTATACCACTTTTTTCAGCAAGTGAATTTTGCTTAATTCCCTTTTGCTGTCTAAGATGTTTTATTGCGTTTCCTAAGTCCATATTATTTGCGTTAAGAGAAAAAATTAGGGGTGTCGGTTAGAAGATGTCTTTCAAATGGTCACTTGCAATAAACAGTCTGCTTAAGATTCCGAAAATTTTGACCACAAGGTCAACATTCTGTTTTCTCTTCGCTTCTTGAATTACCAAAAGGCACTCATTCAACAAAACTTTTTCTTCGTCCGAAAACGAACAACGGTTCTCCAATAGGAGATGCTTGATTCCTGTTTCCAGGTCACCAAGGCTTTTGACTTTATTATTCATATAAGTATACGGCTTTTATGCCTGCTACACTTCAATGAAGCACGTATACAAATTTCTTAGACGTTGTTCGTTCCTTTGCACCCCCAAAAATTCCTGCTACTTAAAAAGTAACAGATGTTAGAACTGATTTAATCAATTCTACTCCGGATAACGTTGTAGGGGGTTGATTGAATCTTGAATGTCCCAACAGAACCACTAGGGTTGTGTAACTAAATACACTTTACAGTTAGAATTTGTAATACGATGGTCAAAAGCATCTTTCAAAGAACTATGATGCAAATATATAAACTTTAACTGCGAGTTAATAGAAAATCAAAATATATTTTTCAAATTTTTGGTATTTATGTTGAAAAGCCTAATTGGTTGGTCTTTTAGGCTTGCTTGTAACGCCCCTGATAGGGCGCGGGTATTGGCCTTGCTTAGGGCAGTGAATATAGCGA
>CAZHNR010000114.1:268-1906 GCA_964534065.1 uncultured Methanosarcinales archaeon | reverse complement strand
AATGACGTTATCGTTGCAAATTTGCACGGACAATGGTTTTTAGATTATTCAGCACCAGAAGTAAAAGCGAAAGCAACAGAGCTTTTAGATACGATGGAGTATTATCCACCTCTGCTCAAATCATCACAACAAGGTTACCTTGATTGGGTGCAAAAAAGACCTTGTGCCAGAAAGCGAGGAATAGGAACTCCTTTACCGCAAGATCCAGAATGGGTTGTAGAGCCGCTTTCAGACTCAACTATTTATCCATTTTTTTACGTTCTTTCAGGAATGATAAACAAAGGAATATTGCGTCCTGAAGATATTACTGACGAACTACTTAATTATCTTTACAATGATGGTAAAGCACCAGATATACAAGGAGTTGACGAAGTAAAAAGAGAAGTCGCGTACTGGAAAAACTTTGACTGCAGATATACTGCAGCATCACACATGTCTAATCATTTATCTTTTTTAATTTACCATAATGCATTATTATTTACTCCAGAATATTGGCCAAAAAATATTACTATTGGAGGCCTCCTTATTAAAGATGGAAACAAAATTTCAAAATCAAAAGGTAATGGAATTCCTTTAATCAAAGTTCGAGAGATGTGGGGCGCTGATCTTTACCGATTATATGTCGCAGTGGGAACTAGTTATGATAGTGAGTTTGATTTTCGAGAAGAAGAAATTGTGCAGTTAGAAAAAAAATTCTCTAAATGGAAAGAACTCTTATTTACAGCACGTGCACAACAAGAACCAAATTATGAAGACCTAGAAACAGCAGACAAGTGGCTTATTAGTAGGTTTTATACACGAGCAGAACAGTATTTTTCTCTCATGGATGATATGAAAAGTCGAGAAGCTTACGTTTCTATATTATATGAATTTCTTAGTGAAATAAATTATCACACGCGAAGAACAAGTGAAGAACAAACAAGCAAGGTACTGCGATTCTTCTTTGCAGATTACGCGAAACTTATGACTCCAGTAGTTCCACACGTCTGTGAAGAATTACTTAACGGAGATGCGAGTCTTGCAGAATTTCAAACACTGAGTCAAAATTATATTGATGCTGAGGTTGAAGCACAGGAAGGAATTGTGCAAGAGCTTCTTGCTGAAATAGATAGAAAAATTGGTTTTGCAAAAACAAAAAATCAAGAAGTAACTGCTATTGAAATACAACAAGCAACTGCTGAGAAATTTGAATTGTTTGATGAACTTAAACTCCTTCTTGAAAAAAACACTCCACCAAAAGAAATTATGACAACACTCATGTCAAGCTACGGGAAAACACAAGCAAAATTTATCAAAAACTTTGTTCCAAAAACTTTTGGTGGCGGTATTCATATGTATTTCACTAAAGAAGTGGAAGGGAATCTTATTTCTCAAGCATTACCTTTCTTCAGTTCTACATTTGATGTTCCTTTGTCAATTTCAGAAGCTGAAGGAAACGGTCCCAAACCAGGACGACCGGCAGTACATCTCCTTTTTGAATAGTCACATTTAAAAATGCTTTTTGCTTTCTATCGTGTATTGGCGGTATCGTGACTTGCGATACACCTGGAATGCTTATTTATGATGGTACTTTCCAACAGTTGGTCGGCATTACTCTGAGAAGTGGAACTTCTTGGTGGTTCACCTCATAAAATACAA
>CAZHNR010000114.1:0-184 GCA_964534065.1 uncultured Methanosarcinales archaeon | reverse complement strand
CGGATTATATATTATTAGTATTTATGGAGCTTTAAGTCTGGGTTCATATCGAAAATATTCTATTTTCGGGATGTCTCGAAAATCTTTGATTTTCTCAACAAATCCCAGGTGCCGCCCCATTTTTTCTTAATTTTTGCAAGATTTTATAAAGTATTTTTCTTAGAGTGGTGTTATATGGTAGTTC
>CAZHNR010000113.1:0-1989 GCA_964534065.1 uncultured Methanosarcinales archaeon | reverse complement strand
AATGATATTCATTTTCTAACAATTTTTGTTTTTGGCGTACTAAACTCAACAACAATTACCCAGCCTGGAAGTTGGGAATGATCACTCGACTTCATTTGTTTCTTCTTTTGTCCTACTCGCATATTGACAGTATTTCCTAAATTTTCTTGTAAGATACCTGATACTTCTATTCTAGCTTCTCGATTTATGAAAGGAATAAGTTGGCTGCTACTGCTTTTAGTACTCACCCAAAAATCTATACCCGTTCCTATAATGCCTTCTTCAAAACTAACGATTCCTAATAATTCTATTGCCAGTAGAATAGCAATACCTACTGCACCAAAATTCGCAATCTGATTTTCGTCTTTCCAACTTGCTAGCGTTGCCACATTAATATCCTTTTCCCAAACTACTGTAAACCTTTTCTCGAAATTTCCACTAACCATCATTTCAGTACCACTTTCGTGTCCTTGCTTCTTTAGTCCCACTATGATCGCTTCCCTGTAAAATGCAGCTCTTGTTACAGAGATTCCTTCAATTTCTTCATCTAGCCGATCTAGGTTGAGTTCTTTCATTTACCTTCTGTTCTTTTTTGTCGTAAATAGAATTGATGTGCAGTGGAATTAAATAATACTACCAGATTCCGTCGTTACTGTTTTAGTAAAAGTGCTCCTTACATGTTTACTGACTATTTAAAGAATGCTTGATCCGAATCTGCATTTGCATCAGATGACTTCTTAGCTGCTGCTCAGGTGTCCTATTCTTAAGCTGTTGCAGTCGCAGGGTTCTGAACTCGCTATCTACCTCTCGCTGCTCTTCTTCAGAAAGCGTCTCATTGAATACAAAACCTTCTACGATCTCTTCATCTGTGTATTTTTGACTCAACTTGTTGTACATCTCTTCACTTGATTGCATTAGATAGATATTTTTGAATTAACTGAATAGAACGTTTGTTTTTCACGCATTTACCTTAATCTTGACATTGATCAATCAATTTCGCATTCAACTTAAGAAAAATAAGTCCACAATATGCTCTTTTTGAAACTAAAGAAATAGCGAAAATAATTCATTTTTCCACAACATTCCGACTAATCCCAACCATCAATCCAACCGTCAAACTCATCAACCCAATAACAACAATCATCAGATAAGGATAGCAGGCAATCAAATCAGTAATATCTGATAAGCTGTAAACGGACTTTCTTTGGTACAATTTGCTAGCATCATTTCGATTGACTTCTCACCCACACTTTCGGTGTCATACCTTCCATTTTCTTAAAAAAGCCATTGAAGACTGTTTTAGAATTAAAGCCACTTTCGTAAGCTAATCCAAGTATCGTGTAATGACTATTGGCGGGGAGCAGTGCTTTTTCTTTGAAGGTCGCCAGTCGAAACGCATTGATGTATTCATTGAAGTTTTTACCAATTTCTTCGTTGAGTAACCACGACAATTTGTTGGAATGCAAATTTAATTGCGCTGCCAATCCACGTAGCGAAAGATTCGGGTCGAGGTATGCTTGTTCGGTCTCTACCAACTGCTTTAACTGTGAAAGATAATGTGCTATTTCGGATGCTGTGAGTAGTGCATGATCTATTGGTGTGGTATTTACAGCTTGCAATTTTGTTTCTTTGACCAGCGAAGCAGGAAAGTTCATGCGCTCATAAATCGCTTGAAATCTTGCATCTTCTCGTAGATTGTCCCACACCCAAAAGTTTTTAAGCGTAACCAGCATGACCGAACGTTCTTGGTACGCTTTTTCCAACCAACGGATCGCTTCCTCTCGCTCATTGAGCATAGCAAACAAAAAAGCAGGATCAGCAGCATCTATGTATTCCGACTGCTGCACTACTTTTTTCACTTCTTCATTTTTGCCCATCAATAGTTTCACCACCAACAAATCTATAGTTGCCAAACTTTGCCCAGCACTCTGTTCAAGTGCGTTATGAATATCGGTTAGTGCTTTTTTGTATTTGCCCAAATAGCCCCAAACTAAACCTCGATATCGAAGG
>CAZHNR010000112.1:0-2060 GCA_964534065.1 uncultured Methanosarcinales archaeon | reverse complement strand
TACCTTTGAATTTCTGTGCGTTAGCAAGTGCAAGTTGTTTAATGAGTGTAACTTTATCCATACGTCAGAAGAAGAAAAGGAGATTTATAAACATAAGTACCTCGCTCCCTTTCTTGTTATTACTTTATAGTGGTATTTTTTAGTAAAGCTTATAAATCTAAATAGATTAAACATATGCATGAGTCCAAAATTAGTAGACTGCGTGCAAGAATTCACTCAAGAACTCAATCAAGAGTATCAACTTACTCACATTCAATCTCGAGAAGATTTACTTAACCTTATCGATGGAGAATATCTTATTAACACCCCAAAAAGAAAAACCATGCCAAAACTTGGCCCTTGCCAGTTCGTAGGGTATGCATTACATAAAAAACTTGAAAAAAATAACATTCCATCAAAATTCATTGCTCAAAAAATTGTAGAACAAGGACACAACTTTCTTCATTTCTTAGTACAAGCAGAAGATACATACATCGAACTACTCAAAAATATTTATGTCTCAAATTGTTCAGACTTAGTTTTGCAAAAAAAACGAGTAAGTGAAATAAAAGACAAGTATGTTTTTTCAATAGAAAATTTCCCTGAAGAATATACTCAATTCTGGAACTCCAATTTCACCAAAGATTGGGCAGGAAGATACTCAGAAAAACATCTTCTTCAACTTTATGCGAAAATGCCTGAAAAAGAATCAGTACGTCCTAATTACGAACTAATTATTTCTAATATACTACAATAGAAATATTCTTAAAGTAGGAAATCTGTAACCTCATATGGAAAACTGCATATTTTGTAAAATAGTTGCTGGCAAACTACCATCAGACAAAGTCTATGAAGACGACCAATTCATCGCATTTCAAGCACTTACGCAAAGTAGCGAAGGACATACACTTATTATTCCAAAAGAACATTCTGAAGATGTCCTCTCCATGGACACTGCACTTGGTCCTGGATGTCTTGACACTATCCAAAAAGTAGGAACTGCAATGATGAAAGGCCTTCCTTGTGACGGGTTTAACGTTGCTATAAATACAAAACCTGCAGCAGGACAAGTAGTATTTCATACCCACATCCACCTTATTCCAAGACGCGAGAACGATCAGCGAGGAGACTGGCCAAAAGTAGAAACAAGCGAAGAAGAACGAACGCTTTTTGCTGAGAAAATTATTCGTGAACTCTGAGGCACTACTCCAAATAAGGAGTATAAAGATTTATAAAACAATTCTGATTTCTTGAACCATTAACGCGGGAGTAGTTCAGCCTGGTTAGATCGCCACGCTCATAAACGCAAACTTGAGCGATGAGGTATGATACCGATGATTATCAAGTTGGTGATGCACCGTGGAAGTCCGGAGTTCAAATCTCCGCTCCCGCACTTTCTTTGAAAGCACGAAATCGTTCGTTGAACTCCAACGTTCACGCTCGATAATCAAGATTATCGGCGCCACTCACTGCGTTCGCTGGAATCTCCGATCCAGCACATTCTTAGTTAAATTACGAGTCAATCTTTTTTGATTTTTTCTTAATCCATTGTTCAGGATAGATAAGTAACCAATTAATCGCTAGAATAATAAGTGTAATGCTTACTGCGAGAAAATATCTTGAGAAAGCAACCGCAATACCGACCGAGGCAGCTGCTAGGACAGTTGCACTCGTAGTGAGGTAATAGATAGTATCCTTATTCTTATCCTTAAGAATAGTTCCTGCGCCTAAAAAACTAATACCTACAATAATCGCATGAACAATCCTAATCGGATCGGCTGTTACGGCACTATTTGGATACAAATCCGAGACATATTGAATACTTTCAAGTCCAAGCAATACAAATGCAGCCGCAGCAGCTGTGATCATCGCATACGTTCGCATTCCAGCCGGTTTCCCTTGGAGTTCTCTTTCAATACCAATAACTAATCCAAGAATCAGAGCTAAAGCAAATTTAGCCACTAAACCATACTCATACAACTCTATACCTAGGAACATATGTGTTTTTAACAAGAACAAATATATAAAATTTTACACATGAAGATACAAAATGTATAGAAATGGCGCCACGACCCGGATTT
>CAZHNR010000111.1:0-2061 GCA_964534065.1 uncultured Methanosarcinales archaeon | reverse complement strand
TTATTTTTAGAAATTCATATAAATTCAAGATAATTCTCAAGTACTATGTACTTTACACAACTACCTGAATACAGGCCATATATTGACGCATTAAGAAATGTTTTGGAAGAAAACCCCGTTTCATCGTTAGATGATATAAGAATGCAATGTCATCAAAACTTATTATCTGCACGACCCGGATTTACATTTTCTGAACAAAACGGTACTGCAGAATATGGTTTAAAAATAATGACAACAAGCCTTGCCGAATTAAGAATATTACAAGGTTCATCTCCAAATGAAGTATATCCTAAAGAAGAATCAAGAGAATTATCAAGAAAATTTCTTAAACAAGTAGTTGAACTTTCAGATATGTTGAATTAGCTAAAAATTAAACCTTCGGATATCGGCATCCGCAGCGATATGATCTCTCACTATACTTGATTCCTTGATCGCTAACGCTTCAAGTCAAGCACACTGAAGCTCACTCTTTTTTTCGAGGGTCGGTGAGAACTAGAGGATCGTCCTGTTTATACCAAGGAAGTTTGAACTTGACAACAATAGTTGCTTTTTGTAATTCAGAACCAAGATACGCCGCGTGTTGCAAAGAACCTACTAAGTCTTCACGTAAAAGAGTGTAATAAATTTCTTCAGCATCAATACCAGAAACACTTTTGTTATACACGCCGTCAGCAGAATAATGATGAGCAAAAATAATACCTTCTTCAGGTCGAGGATCAATTAAGAAATACCCTTTCTCATCCATAACCCATTCACTAGAACTTTTTGAAGCTTTAATTTCAATCACTTCAGGCTTTTTCTCATAGCGTTTGTGACGTGTTTGTTCATCCATAAAAATAAAGAAAGAAAGAAAGTTTTTAAGCCTTACCCACGCCAAGCAATTGCTACTTAGTCAACGAAGTTTCCTAGCCACAATCAATTTCGCCAATTGATTGCAACTTACTCAATAACGTTTCGTAGCAGCACTCACCTTACTCACGCCAGGTGATTGCTACTTCATCAGTGCGCACATAGGGAAGAATTTCTGCTTCCTCTACAGCAAGTTGATGCACTATTTCAGTTCCCTCTCCGCAGGCCACTAATTTTCCTGTCCAAGCAATCATTGCGGCATTGTCAATATTAAACTGATTTTCAAGAATAAAGCAAGTTGCACCGCGATCACGACACATCTGCAAAGCCATATCTTGCAAACGTTTATTACAAGCGACGCCACCACCCAAAACAAGTTGTGTTTTTCCCGTGTGAGAAAGCGCTCGTTCAGCAACCTCAAGAAGCATCGCAAACACTGTTTCTTGCGTGCTAAAGCAGAGGTCTTCTTTTGCGTATTTTCCTGTTCTATATAATTGATCAAGCTTTGTGCCAATACCAGAAAAACTCACATCCATACCTTTTACAACGTAGGGCAGTTCAATAAAAATTTTTCCTTTGAGAGCGAGTTGCTCAATTTTTGGACCGCCAGGAAAGCCCAAGTCCAATCGACGAGCAAAACCGTCAAGAAAATTACCAATACCATTATCAAGCGTTTCACCAAAGACACGATATTTCTGACCTTCATAACCAATAACTTGCGTGTTTGCACCGCTTGCATACAATAAAATAGGATCATCACATCGGAGAGAATCATCATCAGGACATACCGCTTTTAATCTTCCAATTTCCAAGTGGGCAATACAATGATTTACACCAACAAGAGGGATGTTGTTTTGAACAGCAAGAGACTTTGCACTCAAAGCACCAATGCGAAGAGAATGACCCATACCAGGACTCTGTGAGAAAGCAATTAAAGAAATATCTGCCAAAGAAACACCAGCCTTATGCAATGCCTCTTGCACAACTTCACCGCAAATTCGTGTATGATGCTCACCTACCTTCACAGGAATAAGACCGCCACTTTCTGTAGTGAAAAGCTTTCGCTCGTTAGAAAGAATGTCGCCTGTAAAAGAAACGACGCTTGCACCAAAGGTGTGAGCAGTTGATTCAATTCCTAAGCATAGTTGCATAACCCCAGGAAACTAGACACAATATAAAAACTTTCAGGTAAAAGAAAAATTAGATTTACGC
>CAZHNR010000110.1:477-2100 GCA_964534065.1 uncultured Methanosarcinales archaeon | reverse complement strand
CGTCCCTATAATTTTAGTATTGCTGGTGCAAACATGAAACTTGTTGGTGGCGATTTAGGTCAATATGAACGAGAAGAATTTGTTGATAGTGTTATTATTGCTCCTGCTCAACGATTCTTTATTGATGTATTGTTCGATAAAGAAGGCACGTATGATTTGATGAATGTTAATCCTCACGAAGAATATGTTCTTGGAACTATTACCGTAAAAGGTGATTCTGTTAGTACTTCATACGCTGATAACTTTGCATCACAACGAGAAAATCAAGAAGTGATTGATGATATCGCTCAATTCGAGAAATATTTCAATAAACCTGTAGATTATGAACTTACTCTTGATATTGATATGATGGGAATGGTTGATATGATGGCACAAATGCCTTGTCATTCAATGGGTGGCGTTGTTATGGGTCGATGCACTGACGAAGAACGTGAAGAGTTAGAAGCAGAAGCAGAGCATGAAGAATTAACCATTGAATGGGAAGATGAAATGAATATGCGCGCTCCAGGTTCTTTAGTTGAATGGATCATAAAAGAAGAATCTTCTGGCAAAGAGAATATGGATATTGGCATTTCTGCTCAAGTAGGAGATGTTGTTAAGCTACGTTTATTCAACGATCCTGAAAGCATGCATCCCATGCAGCATCCTATTCACTTACACGGACAACGGTTTGTCGTTACTTCTATTGATGGTGAAGAACCTGATAACAAAGTGTGGACAGATACAGTTCTTGTCCCTATTGGTTCAACAGTTGATATTTTAATTGACGTTACTAATCCTGGAGAATGGATGATGCATTGTCACATCGCAGAACATTTAGAAGCTGGTATGATGACTAGTTTTACAGTTGAGGAATAAAGAAAAAATGAATGAAAATCTAAAAATGTCTTTAATGGTTGTGCAGCCATTATTTTTGTAGGTATAGTCGCATCGGCTGCAGGAGTATTCTCTTTTGGAGAGAAAACTTCTTCAGCTTCTTCTTCTGATCAAGAAGGATTATCGGGCTCTCAAGTAGCGATGGATCCAAACCGTGCAATGGCAGGAGCTCCTTGTCATGTAATGGGTGGGCAAATAATGGGTGACTGTGCAACAAGAGAAATTATTCTTGAGGCATGGAAATATGATTGGAGTGAACCTACTATTACTGTGAAATCTGGTGAGTTAGTACGTATTACTGCAACTAGCAAAGATGTTGCTCATGGTTTTGCCATTCCTGAGATTGGTTTTAATCTTGCTATTCAACCAGGAAAAACAACTGTTGGAGAGTTCATCGCTCCTGCTCCAGGAACTTACTCTTATGGTTGTTCAGTTATGTGTGGTCCAGGTCATCATAATCATAAAGGAACTTTAATTGTCTTAGAATAAAAAGTGTTTGAGAGGTAAAAAAATATGAATCATAAACAACAACAAAAATATAATCCCTTAATGACGATTAGTCATATCATTGTAGTATTACTCTTAATAGTGATGGTTTTTCAACTCTCTAGTTTGAATATGAAACTAGATTCTTTTGAAGGTACTTCTGCAGTAGCTGCTCCTCAGCCAACAGCAGCCGCCCCTAGCCAACCTACTGCTCCTGCAGCACCTGCTAATATTGATGCAGCGAAAATGGAAGCTCTTCTT
>CAZHNR010000110.1:0-462 GCA_964534065.1 uncultured Methanosarcinales archaeon | reverse complement strand
GGCGCACAAGTAAAAGGTGATCCAGACGCTCCAGTTACTATTATTGAATATAGTGACTTTGAATGTCCGTTCTGTGCACGGTTCTACTCGGACACACTAGGTCAAATAGAATCTACTTACATCGATACTGGAAAAGTTAAATTAGCATACAAGCACTTTCCATTAAGTTTCCATCCACAAGCACAAAAAGCTGGTGAGGCATTTGAGTGTGCAGGTGATCAAAGTAAGGCTTGGGATATCCATGACGCTATTTTTGAAAAAGGTGTTGGCAGTGGTGTTACGACCTTTAAACAATATGCGGGCGAACTTGGTTTAGATCAAACTGAATTTGATGCTTGTTTAGATGATGGGAAGTATGCTGACAAAGTTGCTGGTCAAGCACAAGAGGCACAGTCTGTTGGTGTACGAGGAACTCCTGGTTTCTTAATTAATGGACAGTTAGTAAGTGGTGCACAACCGTTT
>CAZHNR010000109.1:0-2114 GCA_964534065.1 uncultured Methanosarcinales archaeon | reverse complement strand
CTGCATCGAGCTGCGAACGGAGTTGTAACGTTTCACAAAGAGCAAGAGCAACATCACCTCTAATGTAAGCAAAATTATTTTTTACTTCATGAGGGACCCCAAGAATTTCTAGTGCTCTTTTTCCTTCTTCATAATTTGGATTAATTGGGAGTTTGAGTTTTGGAACTTCTAATTGGTAGTCTCCTTCTTTGGCCCATGAGATAAGAGCGAGCAGCTGCTTGGGAGTAATTTCTTTGTAGAAAAAGATGTGTTGGGGGTGGAGACTTATGTTTGTATTTTCACTAATAGTTTTTGCTGTAAGATAATCAAGAGGAGCATCATTTGGTCGAGCAAGTAAAGAATTAATAATTGTTTGGTCAACACCAGTTCTCGCTCCTTTTTCAAGTAATTCTTTTAGTTCTAAAGTCCAGTATTCTTCAACATAACCTGGTGGTACCAGAATGTGCGCACGGTCAAAAAAATCTCCATAATTAATGAGTGCATCTCCTAAGTAAAGTATTTCTTTAATATTCTTAGTGATATCATCCCCAATATCTTGTGTTGTTACTGCAACAACACTTCCATCTTTGA
Source organism: uncultured Methanosarcinales archaeon (assembly GCA_964534065.1). Lineage (GTDB taxonomy): Archaea > Nanobdellota > Nanobdellia > Woesearchaeales > SKGA01 > SKGA01. The sequence goes on along the minus strand of CAZHNR010000109.1, from coordinate 1,544 downwards.
GCTTAACAACAGGTCCCATAATAGTAGTACATGGCGTAAAACTTGCTGCTTTTCCTGGTCGTTCTACTTTAAGTTGTGTTCCTGTTGCAAGGTATCCTTCAAGGACACTCATTGTTGCAGGGTGAATGCTTTGTCCTGAATAGCCACTTGCTCGTCCTCGTCCATAACGAAGACGGAATCCACCGCTACGCATGGGATGACCAAATACTGGTCTTCCACCTACAATATCTTGTACGAAGACACCGTCAGGTTTTACTTTTGCACCGTCGTCTTTACTTTCTTTTTTTTGTGAACTTTGTGCTTTGAATTCTTTTTGAAGTTTGATGTGTTCTCCAAGAAAATCCCAGTCTTCCATGCCCATTTCATGACCCCATTTACTGAGTTGTTTCCATAGTTTTGGGGATTTTAAAGGAATACAGGATGAGTGAATAAGACAATAGCCACTTCGAAGCAAGTTTGTTTCAACGCGAGGTAAATCTTTGAGCGCTGCACTTGAGAGTTCCCTTTTTTCGGAAGGGTCTCCTGCAATTTCGACAGGGATGTGTTTGAGAAGGAATTCACTTTCTTCTTTATAGGGAAAGTATTGTAGGTTTGCAACATATTGGTGATAATCTTCAAGTTCAGCATAACATCGTTTTATTTCTTTTTCATCAGGATCGTATTTTGCATAACCAAGGTGTTTACGTACGTAGTCTGCAATGAGAACACTAGTGGCTGCTGCTGTTCCTCCTGCATTACGAATTGGTCCAGCATAATTGAGTTTAAAATATTCTCCTGTTTTGTCGCGTCGTGGCTTAATTTCAATACTTGTGAGTCCTTCAAGAGGTGAAGAAACAACACCTACAGTAACATAAGCAAATCCTGTCCGTACGCCCACTTCGATTGCTTCAAGTTTTGTTTCAAACTTACAGTGTTTTTGTTCAGCAATTTCAAGAGCGATAATAAATGCTACACGCCAGTCCTGGGAACCATATTCCTTTTCAAGTTCTATGATGCGAGAAACAACTGTACTATCGATTATTTGAGGTGCAATAATTGCAATAATACCTACAACACGCTCTGCCATATTCTTAGCAAGTTTAATGTCTACAGTTTTAGTGGGATCATAGCCAAGTTCTCTTGCATCCTTTGCGATAGCAAAAGCTTCCTGGGTTTTTTCCTCTAGATAGCTGAAGTATGCTTGCATAGTTTCACTGCAAGCCATGTCTGTATATGCCATTGTTTTTTGTAAATCCGTAGAAAGGATTGAGTTACTTTTTCAAGCTTCTTAAGCTTTAAATACTTACCTACTTGTCACTGGCCATCGACACTGCACATTTATATATCGTTTTCTTTTTTATACTTAAGGATGATTACTGATTTTACTCCTAGACCCTATCAAGCAGTTCTTTTTAACAGTGCTGCAAAGGAAAATGCACTAATTGTACTTCCCACTGGTCTAGGAAAAACAGCGATTGCACTCTTACTTGCTGTGCAACGAGCGACCTTATATCCAAGTAGTAAAATTGTTTTTCTAGCACCAACAAAACCCTTAGTCCAGCAAC
>CAZHNR010000108.1:0-2142 GCA_964534065.1 uncultured Methanosarcinales archaeon | reverse complement strand
GATTGGAAAATCTATGCGCGAACAGGCAAACTAAAAATTCGTGCCTACAAAGAAGAAAGAGAACTTGAAATTATTATTATTGTAGATAGTTCAAGTTCCATGTTACTTGGAACAACTGAATATACGAAAGCAGAATACGCAGCAGTTCTTGCAGGAATTGTTGCCTTTGCAGCTATTGAGGCTGGAGATGTTGTAGGCGGTGGAACTGTCACTGACCAGCACATGGAACTTGTTGATCCTGAAGGTGACTTTGTCAATTTACTTAGCGAAATTACAAAGAAAGAACATTATGGCGGGAGAAAATCTTGGGAAAAGTTAGCTACTGAGTTAGTAACGAATTATAATGAGAACAGTATTCTCTTTATCATCTCTGATTTTATTGAAACTAATCCTCATCATTTTTTACCTGACCTTTCTAATCATTTCGCAAAAGTCTTTGGAGTTATGATTAAAGATCCTATTGATTACGAACTCCCTAAAGAATTGGGGAAGATGTTCCTGCGAGATCCTCAAACAGGAGAAGTCGTACTTACTGATGTCAAACATGTGCAAGAAGAGTATAATCTCTTAAGTAAACAAGAGATACAGCATATTAAAGATGCTTTTCATCAATACGGACAGCTGTGCTTCACCATAAGTACTGGCGAAGATTTTACAACAACATTCATTAAAGCAATGGGTGATGAGCAGGTGGAAATATCATAAATTTTAATATTGGATCGATTGCTATCGTTCTGGAAAACCCTGTCAGAGATTCTATCCTCCTCGTAATTCTTTTACTGGTTACTGCAGTGGCTTATTTTGTTATGAAGTACCTGCGAGGAAAACGTGCGACATATTTTGGTAATTTAAAGACGCTTGAACGAACCCACGGATACAAAGTATTTCATATCAGTATCCTTGTCCTTGTTTTCAAGATGATTCTTATTATTTTGTTGTACATGGTAGCTACCAATTCCATTCTTGTGCGTGATTACCAACCAATTACCGATACAGATTATGTTCTGCTCATCGATGATTCATCGAGTATGGCAAATAGTGACTATCAACCAAACAGGTTGGCTTCCGCAAAAGAAATTGCTGTGAAATGGATTGATATTCTTCCTAACAGCACAAAAGTAAGCATTGTTGCATTCTCAAGAAATATAGATCATAGTACACCATTAACACATGATACGGATGAATTATTGGATACCATTGACGATATTCAAATTGATTATACAAAAAGTGGAACTGATGTAGACTTTGCAATAAATTATGCTCTTGATCTTTTGAGTGCAAGTGAAAATAACAAAACAATTCTTTTGATGACTGATGGTACTCAAGGTGCAAGTAATGATACCTTGCAGAAAGCAAATCTTGAGAACGTGCGCATTGTAGTTTTCGGTATTGGTGACGCAAGTATACGGCAAACTGCCGATGTACCGCAAGAGCTTATCGGTTCTTTTAGTGATCTCTCTTTTAACAATACACAATTAGAACTGATAGCACAAAGTACTGGCGGAGAAAGTTATGAAGTGAGTGATGAAATTGAATTAGAACAAAGTTTTAATGAAGCAACACTCAAAGAAGTGCAGATAAGTCTTGATAGTGGATACTATGTGACTCTTATTATAGCAATTATGTCTATCTTTGAACTGTTGATTTATGCGCGACTTGGGGCGCTTTAAAGATATATTTAAAAATACCAAGTACCTAAGAAAAGAAAAAGAGTGAGATTATGAGTACAGCTGCAATTGTTATTGGCGTAGGCGCAACCCTTATCGGTGGTATCAACGCATATTTTATTTGGAAACTGTACACAAGAATTCATTCTGTGCAAGAAGAAGTAGGTAGCCATTTCTCAGAAATTGATATTGATAACAAAATATCTGCTATGTTTACCGGTTCTTCAACGAAAACAGTTGATGGCCTTTCAAAAATTGTTTTCAAACAACTGAAGGACAAGTTTGATATTCGTGCGCGTTCTTACGCTGAACTTATTGAAGAGATTAAACTAAATCCTACAATCAATCTTGAACTCAAAGAAAGTCTTATTAGTTTCTTTCAAGAAATTATTCGTATTTCTTACCGTGAAGAAAATGTTGATGAGACTGAACGAGAAACACTTAAATTAAAAATCAAGAGCATTCTTCGAAAGCT
>CAZHNR010000107.1:0-2197 GCA_964534065.1 uncultured Methanosarcinales archaeon | reverse complement strand
TTGAACCAAGCGCAACATCAGCAAACACTGCATGTACTCCAGACTGGTTCTGTTCTGATTGGGAAACTTGCCTTGCAGGAAACCAACGACGAACTTGTGTTGATAACAACGCATGTGGTGTAGAAACAGACAGACCTGTTCAACGACAATCATGTGAAACTGTTGATACTCTTGAAGAAACAGCACCTCAAAATCCTAACTTCTTCCAAAGAATGTACCAAGCAATTACTGGTGCAGTTGTAGGAGCTCCAGATGGCGAATCAAACAACACAGTTTGGTGGCTCGTTGCAGGGCTTGTTGCAATAGCAGGACTTGGACTTTTCTTCGTATTTGGACGAAAGAAAAAACAAGCATAAGCTTGTAATTTTTTTATTTTTATTTTTCTAAATACAACCTAAATACCACGAAAAAGCGAGGACGACCACAAAGCAATTATGAACTTCCAAGTTCAGACCGACTTCTTCTTCATGATGATGATAGCTATGAAGAAAAAATTTCTATAGATTTACTTGTAGAAGCTCATGAAAAGAAACTACCGGAAAATGCTAAAGTTTTGGTAACAGGAAGAACTCACGACCTTCGCTACAACCGCATCGATTGGGATCCAATGTGTACGATGCGATATTACCACTCCTGGCTGCCATTACAAACACTCAAGTCATGGTATGAAAAAAAATACGGCGAATTCTCACTTGAGAAAGAAGAACAACGTAAGAAATGGCATACGGAAGTACTACGACGATCTGCAGCATTTCCTGCGGCAATGGGTCAGTTCATGAAGTACTCCAAATAAGACACAAAACTACGAAGCGATTGCTTGCATTTCCAAGAAGTGTCCGGAGTAAAAATTTATAAGTTTGCAGTGATTTGTATCTTTATGAAAAAAACACTTACTGCTTTAACCCTTCTTCTTACTGCAACTGCATATACGCAAGATTGCGTTCCAAACAACATCATCACTTTGGCAAAAGAAAACATTTCACGTCTCTATACTGAAGTTGCTGACAGCACCTACCTAATGGATTTTAACAATGAAGTTATTGATGCACAGCGGCAGGGAGGAAAGCGCACCGTTACACTACATGCAGATGGAAGTCTTAGCTTTCGAAATTCAATGACACCGGGCGCTTGGTACACCGTACGAAATACGGACAACTCCTGTGAAAGTACAGGAAGTTATGATCTTCAGCTCATGAAACCACTTGATGCCCAACAAAAATTCTCAGAGAATGTCATGAGTATCTACCTAGATATACCAAAGTAATATTTATATACTAAGTAAGTCAAAATAGTTTTATGGTACAAAATTATATTTCTGACACAAGCGTGTCTGACACATTCAAAAAAGGCTGGCGCCTAACTATTGACAACTTCTGGATGCTTCTCGTAGTCATTCTTATTGCAGGAGCTATAGGAAGTATTGGACAAATGTTCATTCGAGGAATTTTAGCTGCAGGAAGTATATTGACTTTTGCACTTCAATTTGGAAATGTCCAATCAGCAGGAGTAGGTATTCTTTTTGCCGTTATTGCAGGTCTTTTCTCTCTTGCCTTAGCTTTCTTTGTAACTGGACCGATTCAGTTTGGCGTTGCATGGACCTATCTGCGTGCAGCAAGAAAAGAAAAATTTGAACTTGGACATATGTTTGCAGCATTTCGCAAAAGATACCTTTCAGTGGTAGGAGCGCAAGTGCTCCTTTTCCTAGCAATAGTAGGAGGTCTTATTCTCTTTATTATTCCAGGAATTATTATTGCTATCCGCTTAAGCTTCACTCCGTATATTATTATGGATGAAAAGATTTCAGCTCGTGATGCACTGCGAAAAAGCTGGGAACTAACAAAAGGACAAGGATGGAAAATAGTAGGTATCATTCTGCTTAGCATGTTACTTTCTCTTGCAGGACTACTAGCATTCATCATAGGAATCATTTTTGTAGCAGTATGGGTTGCTTCTACTTCAGCAGTCTTTTATGCAAGCGTTACAAAAAAACCGAGACCGAAGGTGGCAGCGTAGTTATGCAACGCAAGCACTACCTCTACCTTGCGCTCTCAATACTGCTCTGTAGTGGCATAGGTTTTCTTGCAGGACAACTTACCACCACAGATACCCAATGGTTTATAGAACTTGCAAAACCAAGTCTTTACCCTCCAGGATATCTCTTTGGTGTCGTGTGGAGCGTGCTGTATATCCTTATAGG
>CAZHNR010000106.1:0-2249 GCA_964534065.1 uncultured Methanosarcinales archaeon | reverse complement strand
TCTCTATAAAGACAAAGTAAAAGTCTTTCCAACACCAGGAAGTGACATGAATATTGAACTTCCCCAAGAACTCAGCGGAAAGTACACATTACAAGTCAGCGACATGTCTGGTCGACAAGTACTCACAACACAATTCACCGGAAACCAAGAATATGTTTCTTTAGAACACTTAGCAGAAGGAATGTACGTCTACAATTTACAAACGAACGGAAAAACAGTTGCTGCAGGAAAAACAGTAAAAACCAATACTCCTGCTACAGGACCTGCAAGTTATCAAGGACCAAAGTCAAACAACCAAGCCAAAGACTTGAGTGATTGTGAAGCAGTATATCAAATAAATTATGATGCACCAGATGGTTATGTGGATGGAAGCACAGAAGTAACTATCACCGATGGAAGCAATCCAGATATCGACATTTTTGTCACACCATGGGATACTGCCTACGCATATGGAAATATTCTTCCTTTCGATGAAACCGAAAATAGTGCTATGTTTGTACCCTTAACTTTAACTCCTGTTTCCATGGAAGAAGTGTTTATTGACGGCACCTATAATCCTGAAATTGTTGAAAGTGGCATCGGATCAAGTTATGAAAACATTCCTGTCGCAGTTAATACCCAAGGCAATCCTGCAACAACAAATGCAACCTATCAAGTCACCTGGCCCTTCACTCCGCTTCCAGGTCTTGACAGCTCAGACGTAGATATTGATTTTGACGGATGGGAAGCAGGTCAAGAAAACATTGAACTTGAACCAGGAAATAACGGTAACAAATTTATCACCTTACAAAGAAGTCCCTTGCCTGAAAATTATGCGAAAAGGTTTATTGAAGGGTATATTGGCCGATTAAAAAACGGTGCTCCTGGATCTGAAAACACTCCAGCTGAAGGTGCAATTGTAGTAATTGGCCATGACCAAGGAGTTGACACAGCATACGTTGATGTTAACGGCTACTTCATTAGTCCACAAGCTTACGATAACGGCGAACAACTCCACATCGGAGCAGGATATCCTGGTGGGCAAGACAGTGAAGGAAACGCTTACGCAAAATATAGAAACATAGAGTACACCGTAGAAGGTGCAAGCTTACTTGACATGGCAGCAGGAGACACAACTAAAATTTACAAAATGAACCTCATGCCAAAACAAGTCTGGTCAGGCATGGATGAAATCATGGTCGACATGACCGCAGCACAATTCCAAGAAATGTACCAACAACCGCATTATCATAACGCAGTGTTTGACACCGTTGCTTTTTATGTAAATACTGATGGAATGGGTCCAAATCAAATAAGCAGAATTTATGAGGTTGCGGAAAATATGACCAACTGGACACCCCTTACATACTTTGAAATAGATACGCCAATTGAAAATGCTAGTCCATACGATCCCGAAACAGCAACAGCAACAAGTCATGGCTCAAATGTACTTAACGGCGATAACAATATTACAAATATCCAATTTACTCCTGCAAATATTCAAGGAAACAATTCTTCTTACATAAGTGCTCAAGTAAATGTAAGTGGAAACTTACCTGCCATATACAAAGAATTAGGTTTTCAACGAAATGCCGCAGATGACGTAGGTTCTCGAACAAGTGTAATGAATTCGGCCGGCAATATACCGAATAATTTGGACATTGCAATTATCTCACAAAAACACCATCTTGACAAAGAAATGTACAGCAGCAGCTCCACACCCAACGTATTGTTTGACTATCAAAATCAAACACAAAACATAAGTCCAACCTATCTCTCAGATGGTCTTAACATTACACCACAATAACAATGAAAGAAAAAATTTTAGAGTTACTTAGCGAGAAGTATCCACTTTCAGCAAGAGAAATTCACAATCATTATTCTGAAAAAAGTTATAGCTATACACATAAGCTTCTACAACAACTCATACAACAAAATTTACTTGAAGTCAATGAAAGAAAATATCAACTTTCAAAAGAATTTATTACAAAACAAAAAGCATTTGTTAAAAAAGCTTCAAAATTCTACAACATAGAAAAAAATATGTTCCTAGATGCTAACTCTTCAAGAATACTTTCAATTCTTCCAGAAAAAAGAAAACAAAAACTTCAATTCAAAATTAATACTATTCTAGAAGAGGAAATAGGTAACATACTTGATGAATGGTATTCTTCGTACTATGACAAAGAAAAAAAAGAAGAAAAAGCAATTAAAAAAATAACTAAAGATGCAAAGAATATTTTAGAGATTGGTTGTGGAACAGGAAGAAT
>CAZHNR010000105.1:0-2304 GCA_964534065.1 uncultured Methanosarcinales archaeon | reverse complement strand
ATAGAATTCTTTATGGACGGCACGTGGGAAACGTACAGCAGTAACATAACTAACAGCACACATAACATTACTTTTTCCTCAAATGGCTATACTGTTAATTGGAGTGTAAGGTTTACTCCGAGTACTGAAGGGTTTCAAATAGCAAATGTCCGTGTTACCAGTCCCTCAGGTACGCAAGCCATAGCGCAAGGATTCGCTATCAATAAAGATACAAGCAATCCGCAAGTAACAGCAGTACTTTCGCAACGCGTTGTTTCTGCGGGAAGCCCAGTGTATGCTATCGTCAGTGTTCAAGACCAAACAGATGCGAATGTAACCGTAGGACTTGCAGGTACAAATTACCAAGCAACTCAGTCTCTAGAAAATTATTACATTGCAGAACTAAACACCACCTCTTTACCGGAAATGTCGTATCCTGTAACTATTCTTGTGACTGATGAAGCAGGTAATACAAACACTACTAACATTCTACCGTTAGACATAAACAACAGTGTTCCCTCATTGTTCTTCCCAAATTTATTGCAACAAAATGATACGTATCAGTTTGCAAATACAAGCATTAACGTCAGTCTGCAAAATGGCATTGGAGGGAATTATTCAACATCATTAGGTGCTACCGGAGTATTAAACGCTACAGAAATAACTCCTATTCCTTTAAACGGAACGCGAGGTCAAGTAAATATAACTTTTTTCTTAGAAGGTGCTACAGCGAACATAACAACTACGGCAACCTATACACTCTTCAATGAATCACCAACGCTTGTTCTTACCCAACCAAGCCAAAATACAACCTACACGCAAAGTTCTTTCCAAGAAGTTCACGGATATATTACTACACCCCAAGCTACTGCAGCTCTTAACCTGATGGGAAAAGACATAGCGTTTGAAGCGAATGGTTCTTTTGCATTTAACTGGTCACTAAGTGAAGGATTTAATGCATTCTTATTTTTTATTCAAGATGTTCAAGGAAACATTACCTATGACCAACCAATAATAGCAAAAGATACAATAGTTCCCATCCCAATTCTTAACGCGCCAAATGCCGCAGTAAATAATATTTATGGACAGAATGTCACTCTTAATTTCACAGTACTGGACGGCGATTATAGTTCAGGAGCGGCGGTACAACTCTGGAATGGAGTTACATGGGATAATGTCACTAATTATACAATAACGAGTACAGAAACAATTACTTACCGTGCAATTGACAATGCCAACAATACATCACCAAATATCACAAGAACCTATGCTATCGATACAGATGTACCTCTCATAAATTTACAACTGGACAAAGAAATTTACAACGTAGGAGAAATTGTTACACTTACCGCTCAAGTTACTGATGCAACCTCAGACATCCTTTATGTTTTGGGAAATATTGGCGGCGGTACGAAACCGTTAACAGCAACGGGCTCAACATATACAAATAGTTTTATAGCGTCATCACAAGGCACATTTCCTGTGACCATAGAAGCGAGAGATCATGCGTTCAATCTTAAAATTGTTACAAGAAATATTACAGTCACCACAGGCCAAGAAGAAGAAAATGCACTCTATTTTATTGCTAATGAGCCAACACTTCTTAATTATAGTGCTTCATTAGACGCGCAAATAACCATCGATGTCAATACGACAACCATAGGTAATTTTACTGCATCTAAATTTAGTGGCCAACCAAGCTTTGTAAGTCTTGCATTACCTAATGCCAGCGATTATTATAGCTTTGATGTGAGTCAAAATACTAACTCGACGCTTGAAGAAATTGAACTTGTTCTGTATTATGATATGTCTGATTTCACAGGATTTGACGAGTCAAGTTTGCAAATGTATTGGTATAATGAAACAGCAGATAATTGGATTGCATTAACAAATGCATTAAGTTTTGTTAACGCAGTAGGTCAAGATGAAACTAATAATTATCTTTGGGCTAACGTCACTCATTTTAGCACCTACGCATTTACCGGGGACGGAGTAGAATGTAGTACTGTTCTTGATAGTGAAAATGAAACACAGCAGAGTTGTTTCCATGAAGGAGTGCTTCGTGGTGCAGGCAATTATATTTGTGAAGATGGCTATCAAACAGATCCTTGTTACGAAGTTGAAGAAGAGGAAGAGGAAGCAAGCGCAGGCGGCGGAGCAAGCGGAAGTAGTAATTCTACTTCTGAGTTTGATGCTGAAGATATAACTGAGGCAGAAGCTACACTAAATAACGACGATGACGATACTGAAGATAGTACTGCTTCTCCTAACAACGTGCAAGCTCAGCAACAAGAAACTACTGTAAATACAGAAGAAGAAACTACT
>CAZHNR010000104.1:0-2312 GCA_964534065.1 uncultured Methanosarcinales archaeon | reverse complement strand
TGAGCAAAACCACTTGCCATATCTACAAATAAAAGATTATCTTGACGAACTTTAAACTGGTCAAATAGGCGTTTAATATTATCAAATGGTCTTTGAAAACTGACATATACACCACCATAACCTTCTTCTACCAACTTTTTAATGCACGCACCTATATAGCCAAAATAATTTTCGGAAGGCAATTCTGACATGACCACAATTCCATGCTTGTGTTTATTGATAACATTGACTAAATTTTGATCTATCGGATTTGTGAGTATCATCGTTGTTTACCTTTTGAAAAATATTTATCTATGAATGCTTGTCTGTTGACTTCATCTTTATCTTCAAAGAATTCAGATATTGCTTCCCGTACTTTAGGATCATCAAGACGAGAACTTTCAAAGGCTTGCGGTCCAAATATTTCGCGAACATTATCTTCAAAGAAACGACCTTGATCAGGCGGAAGAACACCTTCTTGCATCAATTCTTGAATAGTTTCTACAACTTTAGGTCCTTGTAAACCTTCATCTTTCACTTTGCTAAAAATAGCATCAGCTGTAGAACCTAAGTACCGCTTGAACTCTGCACGAAGCTTTTCTTCTATACTTTGATCAACTTTTCTCGTGACCCCTGTAAGAATACCTTCATATCCTGAAAGCGACATACCAATTTTAATACCATCAGCAGTAATATTGTACTCAATAAGTTCTTTACTATGACTACTCCCACGAATTTTAACAATATTGAGTACTTGTTGTAATTCTCCTTGCATCTCGACATGACGCATAGTTATGAGATTATCCGTAACCGTTGAAACAAGAGATTCATTGAGTGTGTGATCGGAAACGAGAGATGAACTGACAATAGTAAATAAACCTGTAACACCAACAGACTTAATATAACCATTAAGGCGCCTGGCGAAATCAATGAAATCCACATAGTCGTAGGAATGACGCACTGCAGTAAATGAATCAATAACGATACGCTTTATACCGTGCGTTTCAATAATACTCTTGATATCCATTAAATGTTCTTCCAAGAGTTTTTCATGTGGGAAGGCGCAACGTATCTGAAGCAATCCACTCTTTTCAAATAAATCCAAATTCCAACCGTAAGATTTTGAATTACGAAGAAGCTGATCATGGCTTTCTTCAAAACCAACATACAAGCAAGGCTCTCCCTTACGTAAACCGTCAAGAACAAAACCAAGACATAAAGAAGATTTTCCTGTACCTGTCATTCCAGCAACCAACGTAGTTGAACCACGAAGAATTCCACCGTGCAGTAAATGGTCAACATCAGGACTACCAATAGAGACGCGTTCAGAAGTCGCAGGAGCATCCATACCAACCTCAAGCAAAGGAATAATTTGCATACCATCAGAAGTTATCTTGAAATCTAATTCTCCAATATACGTTTCTTTTCCACGAACTTTGATAATATTAAGTTTTCGAAGTAGTTGTTGGTTCTTTTGTTTCTCCCGATCAAAACGGATAATAACGTCAGAAATAAATTCTTCCACATTGTAAATAGAATATCTTCCAGCCTCAGCAACTTCACTCGTGAGTACCGTAGTACAACCTAAAGTAGCCAATACTTTTCCAAGTTCAAACATGAATTGCCTAATATGACTTGGATTTTGTATAGCGAAAGCAATAGCTGTAATTGAATCAATAACCAAACGTTTAACATTATTTTCTTTGACTTGTTTTTCCAAGTACTTCAAGAGCACTTCATAATCAAAACCATTAGGGTTGAATACAGTGTCTCGAAGATCAATAATTTTTACGCGCTCATCCTCGACAGCTTTTCGGTCATAGAAACTCATCACCTCTAAATTCTTTAGCGAGTTGAAAAGAGGCTCTGTGAGCGTTACATACATACTATTCTCATGAATACTTGAACCATGAAAGAGCCATTGCCAACAGAAAATAGTCTTCCCTGAACCTGAAGAACCTGCAATAAGCACTACAGAACCTTTCGGAAAACCTCCTCTCATCGCCTTATCAAAATCAGCAATACCAGTGGGAGAACCCTTAATCATAGGAGAAACCGAAAACACATCATGATTTGAACTATCCAACAACACACCTCTTTTCTTATTCGTGGACACGTACATTTATATACTTTTCTTACTTTATTGCTAAAAGAACAAGCATGGCCTATAATAGTGAACAAATACGAAGATATACCGCAATAGCAGTCATCGGCATCCTTGTTGTTTTTCTTCTCATCGCACTTTCACGATTCATAAGTGTTCTTTTTGGCGCTCTCATTGTTGTGACCATATTCTCACCACTGAACAATTTTTTTAGGCGAAAAGGTGTAAG
>CAZHNR010000103.1:0-2313 GCA_964534065.1 uncultured Methanosarcinales archaeon | reverse complement strand
TAGAGTTCATCAATACCTGCACCGTCACATTGACGATTTCTAAAGTACTCAATTTTTTCTTCAGTAGTACCTTCACGAGTTACATCATCGAGAAGTTCTTGGCGTTTTGCAACACCTTTTTCTTCAAGTTCTGCAAGTACCGCATCCCTACCTATTTTTTCTAATTTATCAAGAGTGGTGAGTACCGTTGGAGCTTTCTTCTCATCAATACCGTAACTTGAAAGTAAGGCGTTTAAGAATTTTCGATTGTTAATTTTAATGACAACATCCAGACCAAGTTCCTTGTATATGGAAAGAGCTAATTGAATACAAGTTGCGTCAGCAAGTAAAGAATCCGTACCAACAATATCTGCATCGCACTGTGTGAATTCACGGTATCTCCCTTTCCGTACAGGAGCATCACGGTAGACCTTACCAATTTGGTAACGAGCAAAAGGGAGTTGCATGTTTTTATTCATTCCCACATAACGACTTAGAGGAACCGTTAAATCAAAACGGAGCGCGAGTTCACGACCACCATTATCTTGCAAACGATACGTTTCTTTCATTGCATCACTTTCGTCGCCTGCAGCAAACTTTGCACTCAACACATCGAAGCGTTCTATGAGCGGCGTATCTAGCGGAGTGAAACCAAAAAGTCTAAAATTTTTCTGCAATACAGCCAGGACTTCTTCCCGAAGTAATTGTTCTTGCGGATCAATATCCCGTACGCCCCTTGCAGTTTCTAGTTTGAATGTCATTTCGTCTACCTGACAGCGGTAGTCCCCGCGAGAAATCTTAGAGCTACCACTATCCATATCAATTATGAATACTAATGATAGCTATGCTTGTCATAACGCTACAGAAGCTCAAATCATATATAAAACTTACGCCACCAAACATACTGAGCTGCCATGAGTTGAAATTTCTGTTGTTTGACTGACCATGTCAGGAATCAAATACCATAACAACATCTTTACTGCAAAGCAGAAAGTAAGCTCTCGCAAAGTATTAAAAATCAAATCGTATTTTTCCCCTTCTATGGACCCTATGGATCAATACTATCTCTTCAAAAGATTTGAAGAATTAAATCATCAATTTGAAAAGACCACCACCGACCAAGAAATCACTCTTCTCAAAAACAGCTATACGCAAAGTATGCGACATTACCACAATCTCAACCATATCCAGCACATGCTTGATGAACTAACAGAAGTAAAATCAAACCTTGTAGAACCACAGCTTGTTGAAATGGCAATTTGGTATCATGACCTTATCTACCAAGTTCCAAGTACAGACAACGAATCAAAAAGTGCCGACCTAGCAAGAAATTTCAATAAGAACCTTTCAATAAACGACCGTATTACACTTCGCGCGCTCATTCTTTCAACAAAAGACCACACACCCATACAAACTTCCCCAGATACAAATTATATGATTGACATGGACCTTGCAATTCTTGGAAGTGCACCTGAAAGATACGCAGAGTACGGTAAACAAATTCGTAAAGAATATGCTATCTATTCTGATGCAGATTACGCGGCAGGACGCAAAGCAGTACTTACTTCATTCCTTCAGAAAGACCAAGTATTTACTACTTCATACTTTATGAGAAAATATGAAGCGCAGGCTCAGAAGAACATTCGCAGTGAACTTGCTACACTTTAGTAAGATATTTAAACACTCTCGACCTCTTTAGTTTCATGACGCAAGACGAACCAAACATCGATGTCATTAGCGGTGAGAAATGCCCTATGTGCGGCGAGAATACGCTGACACTCACAGAAATGGAAAGAGATATTCCTTTCTTTGGCATGGTAGCTATTTTCTCTATGAGTTGTATGAGTTGTCATTATCACAAAGCAGATGTTGAAGCAGCAGAACATAGCGATCCTGTGCGATTTGACTTTACCATCGATAGCGAAGACGATATGAGTGTTCGTGTTGTGAAATCAAGTAATGCAATCATCAAGTTCGGCCGTATTGGAAAAATCGAAAGCGGCGAAGCAAGCAACGGCTACGTCACTAACATCGAAGGACTTCTTAATCGTCTTAAAAAACAAGTTGAATTCCTGCGCGATAGTTCTGATGATAAGGCTGACCAGAAAAAAGCCAAAAATCATTTGAAAAAATTGCAAAAAGTAATGTGGGGACAAGATACCCTTACCATCACTCTTGAAGATAAAACTGGAAACTCAGCAATTATCAGTGAAAAGGCCGAGAAGAAGAAGTTGAAAAAATAGTTCTTGACCATTACATTCTTAAAACATTAGTATCTTAAACAGAATATGAACTTGCAAGATACAATACAAACAGCTAAAGACCTTCTTGGTA
>CAZHNR010000102.1:0-2405 GCA_964534065.1 uncultured Methanosarcinales archaeon | reverse complement strand
CCTACTAAATAATATCTCCAGAAGCGGTATTCTCCTTGAGGAGTTTGCATCATAAATGGTTTTGCAAAATCAGGAATATTTCGAAAACTTACTCGAGTAAAGAGTTCTTCATTCGCTTCATTAAGGACTTTTTGCTCTTGCAGTCGCCGTACAGTTACCTGATCTTTTGGATTGAGAAATTCAATGAGTTGCGCAACTTGTTCGCGAAGTTCAGGGACGTAATAAAAAGAACTTCCTCCTTTTTTCACTTGCGTCATTTCCACAAGGCCCCTACTTTTTAATTCAGAAAGAATTGCTCCAAATATGAGCGTGTCACCACCTAAGGCTCGCTTTATTTCGTTTTGTACTAAGGGTCCTCGTTCTCGAAGGAGATTGATAATTTGCGTCCTATCTTCAGCCATGTGAATCTAGTAAAAAACTAGGAGTTTTTATAGCTTCTGTAAATGAGTACATAGAGTAATAAAAATTAGAATTATGGTCGAACCCAACGAATTTCCCAGTATGTAACATCATTTTCATCATCGACAACACCCATCATGAGTCGTTTTTTCGTGCTATGCGCAACACGATTTTTTGCAGCAAAGTCAAACCAAGTATATTTTTCTCCTTCATGTACTGGATACACAATCCACCGTGCATGATCTTGTCCTGGTTTGATTCCTCGGTCATACACACGAAAGTCAGCCCCAAACTTTAAGGCAGTCTTTACAATATAGCCTCGATTTCGCATATCCTTGTACACAATATAGCGAACCCAGAATTTCGCTTCTACTTTGCTTGCTCGGCGAATAAAGGTTTCAAAATCCATTTCTTTTTTTCGACCGTCATAAATAACAATTTTCTTTTTTTCAAGTAAAAAAAGTGCTTCAGAAAGACTTAATTGCACTTTCCCATCCTCAAGAATAGTTCCAAAAGCGCTTTGATTGACAAGTTCCCGTGCTGTATCAGTATTTTCAGTAAGCACACGTTCTCTTGCAAACGTTGTTTTAATAACAGGTTGTTTCACTACTGCTTTTGTCGCGTTATCGACAACTCGTACTTCTGGTAATGATTCTTCCTGTGCCATTTGCAGCACTAATGCAAAGACGTTTAAAAAGCTTTTTATAGATGATTTCACCTCCAAGAGTATGGGAGTTTCATTAAGTGCGTTGGTAACACCTGAGGAAGTACATATTGACCAATTGCAAGGAAAAGTCATTCTTATTGATGCAATGAATATGTTGTACCAATTTGTTACTACCATTCGACAGCACGACGGAACTCCTCTCAAAGATTCTCAAGGCAATATTACTAGCCATCTCACAGGACTTTTCAGCCGTTGCACGAAGCTCATGATAAAGGGAGTAAAACTTGCTTTTGTCTTTGATGGCACCATGCCTGACCTCAAGCGAGCAGAAAGAGCTAGAAGGGAAAAAATCAAAACTGAAGCTATCAGCGCTTTGAAAGTAGCTACCGAGTCAAACGATATAGAAGGAATGAAAAAGTACGCTGGACGAACTGCTCGTATCACATCAGAAATGGTTCTTGAAAGTAAGGCTTTACTTCAGGCACTAGGAATTCCTGTTATTCAAGCTCCAAGTGAAGGAGAAGCGCAAGCAGCCTATATGCTCGCTAAAGGCGAAGGTGACTTTGTAGGAAGCCAAGATTTTGATTGCTTGCTCTACGGGGCTCCAAAAATGATTCGTAATTTGAGTTTATCACAACGAAGAAAAAAAATTAATGCAGTAACCTATAAAACCGTACTTCCTGAGGTGTTGACACTTGCCCATACACTTGAAGAACTCAAGCTGAGCTTGCCCCAACTACAAGCCTTAGGAATGCTTGTAGGTACAGATTTTTCTATTGGCGGTGTTAAAGGTCTTGGTCCTAAAAAAAGTTTGAAACTTGTACAAGAACATGGCGAGGATTTGCAAGCAATCTTTACAGCTGCAAACTGGGATGAACATCAAGATGCGTCGTGGGAAGATGTGTTTGAAGTCATAAGCAATATGCCAACTACCGACGACTATGAATTACAATGGTCAACTATCGATAGTGATGCAGTTATAGAAATTCTTGTAGAAAAACACGATTTTAGAAAGGAAAGAATTCTTAATGTTTTAGAAACCATTGAAGAAGAAAACAAAAAAGGTCGTCAGACTGGTTTGGGTCAGTTTTTCTAAAAATACAAAACTATTTTAAGCATGTTCATCTAGTGAATAGTATCTATTTTGAGGTGTACTAATCATGGAAGAGACAATTGAACAAAAAATTATTCGTAATGTACAAGGCAATTATGCAATTTACAAGACCACTGAAGTTGTTGGTGAGAAGGCAAATGTTCCCAATGTTGAGTGGGAAGAAAGTGAAGAAATTGATAAGTTTTTCATGTTTGCAAAAAACCTCGGAGCAAAAGTTGTCTATAT
>CAZHNR010000101.1:0-2474 GCA_964534065.1 uncultured Methanosarcinales archaeon | reverse complement strand
GGA
This sequence comes from uncultured Methanosarcinales archaeon, assembly GCA_964534065.1. Taxonomy (GTDB): domain Archaea; phylum Nanobdellota; class Nanobdellia; order Woesearchaeales; family SKGA01; genus SKGA01. The sequence continues at coordinate 2,471 of CAZHNR010000101.1, read as the reverse complement.
ACACCGCGGCCACAACTGAGCTCTTGTTATCTGAACACTGTTCCTGACGATCTTGGACTTATCTTCAAATCATACGGTGACAATGCACAACTCTCCAAATGGAGTGGTGGAATTGGAACTGACTGGACTTATATTCGGGGAACAGGCGCGTGGATTAGCACGACAAAAGTAGAAAGTCAAGGAGTAGTACCTTTCCTAAAAATTGCAAATGACGTCACTGCAGCAATTAATCGAAGTGGTAAACGACGAGGAGCAACTTGTGCTTATTTAGAAACATGGCACTTTGATATTGAAGATTTCCTAGACTTACGAAAAAATACGGGAGACGATCGTCGACGAACTCATGACATGAATACAGCAAATTGGATTCCTGATCTCTTTATGGAACGAGTCGCACAGGACGGTGACTGGACCTTATTCAGTCCTGATGAAGTTCCTGACTTACATGACTCCTACGGAAAAGCTTTCAAAGAAAAATATGAAGCCTACGAGAAAAAAGCTGCTGAAGGAAAAATTAGAAAGTTCAAAACATTATCAGCTACAAAGCTTTGGAGAAAAATGATTTCCATGCTTTTCGAGACTGGTCATCCTTGGATTACCTTCAAAGATCCTTGCAATATTCGATCTCCACAAGATCATGTTGGTGTTATTCACAATTCAAATCTCTGCACTGAAATTACTCTGAATACAAGCAAAGATGAAACAGCAGTATGTAATCTTGGAAGCATTAACTTAGCAAAACATGTTACTGATGCAGGAGTGCTTGACAAAGAACGTCTTGAAAAAACTGTACGAACAGCTGTTCTTATGCTTGACAATGTTGTTGATATTAATTATTATCCGACTGTAGAAGCAAAAAACTCCAACATGCGACACCGACCAGTAGGTCTAGGCATTATGGGTGTACAAGATCTTTTCTTCAAGTTAGACCTTGCTTTTGATAGCGATGAAGGTGAAGCAATTACGGATGAAGTACAAGAGTTCATCTCCTATCACGCTATTATGCGTTCCAGTGAACTTGCAAAAGAGAAAGGAGCCTATGAAAGTTACAAAGGAAGTAAGTGGGATAGAAATATTTTCCCAGTAGACACTGTTGACCTTCTTGAAAAAGAACGAGGCAAAGCAGTTCCCCTACCAAAAGGTGGGAAAATGGATTGGACACCAGTACGTGAACATGTGAAAGCACACGGTATGAGAAACTCTAATGTTATGGCAATTGCACCAACTGCAACTATTTCTACTATTGCAGGATGCTTCCCAACTATTGAGCCAATCTACAAAAACATTTACGTTAAAGCAAATATGAGCGGCGAATTTACCATTGTCAATTCTTACTTAATTGAAGATTTGAAAAAACTCAATATGTGGAATGATGAAATGCTTGAACAACTCAAATATTATGATGGCGACGTCTCGATGATATCAGGATTACCTGACGCGTTGAAACGAAAATATAAAGAAAGCTTTCAGATAGATGCAAAACGAGCTATTCGTCATACTGCACGGCGAGGAAAATGGATTGATCAAAGTCAATCACACAATGTCTTCATTCGAGGCACAAGTGGTCGACTCATTAGTGAAGCATACCAATATGCATGGGAATATGGTTTGAAAACAACGTATTACTTGAGAACGCTAGGTGCAACACAAATTGAAAAATCAACTTTGGATGCTACAAAATATGGCTTTACACAGAAGCGGCAATACGCAGAACAAAAGTCAGAACCTAAACCAGCACCAAAACCTGAAATTAAAATGTCAAAGCAACCTGAAGTAAAGCTTTGCAGAATAGAAGACCCAGATTGTGAGGCATGTCAGTAAACGAAGCTTATTGGATGTCGCTGGCGCAATATGCCTATAATCGAAGCTTACTGTGTAGTATATTTTCATTTTTTTATTTTTATTTTGAACTATACGAGAGGATAAAAAATGACATTATTAAATAATTCATCAACAGACCCGAACAAAATTTTGCCAATGACTTATAAGTGGGCACGGCAACACTATAAAGACGGTGTCGCAAACAACTGGACACCAGAAGAAGTTGGTATGCAAAAGGATGTTGAGCAATGGAAGAGCAGTACAGTTCTTTCAGAAACTGAACGTCGACTTATTATGTGGAACTTAGGCTTTTTCTCAACAGCAGAAAGTCTTACTGCAAACAATATTGTTCTCACCGTCTACAAACATGTGACAAATCCTGAATGTCGACAGTACTTACTTCGCCAAGCTTTTGAAGAAGCAATCCACACTGATACTTTTATTTATTGTTGTGATACTTTAGGTCTTGATCCTGACGAAATTTACACCATGTATAATACAGTACCTTCTATCAAAGCAAAAGACGATTACGTTGTCGAATTAACAAAAAACGTTTTTGATCCAAACTTCGTAACAGATAGTTCTGAAAATATTCAAAAGTTTCTTCGTGACCTTATTGGGTATTATGTAATTATGGAAGGCATCTTTTT
>CAZHNR010000100.1:0-2495 GCA_964534065.1 uncultured Methanosarcinales archaeon | reverse complement strand
AAGGGAGCAGCTGAGTCCTATTTTTCACAATTTCTAATAAAGCGTCATCGGTAGCCGAAGGCGAATCTCGATAAGGTATAAGGTCGGGACTGTAAACTGGGCAGAATCCTTTTCAGCAGCGGCTGCTTCTTTTTGCGCTGCTCCATATCACCTATAGATTTAAATCCGGATTAACTGAGCTACCGATGACGAACTTGGAAAAAGGGTGCAAAACAAGGCCGGGCTGCTCTTTACCGAACCTGATCCTAAGAAACGGATCCTTCATTTCATTTAGGACGATAATTGTTACTACGTCATCGTTGTATGCACGTTTTGAAAAAGATTTGGTCTTATTCAATACTCTCTGCTGACTTTCTTTTTTATTTTACTTCAATTTTAACTTCATTAAATTTTGATAATAGTTGAGGTAACGTCATTACGTCTAAATCGAGAATTTTACATAGTGCAGGAATTTTTTTAAATGCCTTGTGGTCATTTGCAGTTTCAGACTCTTCAGTAACAATTGCTATCTCTACTTTATGATTATTGTGTCTTTCATTAAGAGCCAATAATATCATTCTCGCATCAGCTGAATTTAAGAACTCTTTTTTACGCTGTTCAAACTCAGGTTCTGTCAACCTTCGAGAAAGTGGAGTTCTAAAATTATCTTCCACCAAATTATAAAATTTCTTAGTTGATGGTGGTAATATATCTTTGGTTTTAAAAGGAACATTAAAATTTTTCTTAAAATCTTTGTCAGTTAAGTATTTTAATGCCTTAACAACCATCTGCTTAGAAGTGAATTCACATTCCTTTAGTACTTCATCAATTATGATAATCCGTCCTTTTTCAATCTCCTGTTTGATAAAATCGAATAATTTATTATTGTTATCAAATGGTAAATAATAACGAACCAAGGATAATAGTGAACTTGTATCAATTATTACTTTCACTGAATGTACTTATCTAAATTTTCGGGTTTGATATTCAGCTTTTTGCAAACTTCGTATTCGTTTAAAACTCCTTCGTAAAAAGCAGCTTGTATTGTAGAAATAAACAATGGAGAAGGTATTGGTCTTGCAACAGAACCTCTTTGTTTAATTCCTTGCTCCTTCATCAATTGCTTTTCTCTTTCCTTTTCTTCTTGTCTTTTCTTAAAGATTTCATCAAATTCAGATTTTACCTTTGCATAATCAGTTTTAGAAATTTTATTATCAAAGAGTAATTTTGTAAATAGTGCAATTTGACTTAGATGAGTGTTATCCGAAACTGTTTTTATTAATTCAAAGTGATAATCATTTTTTGCAGAAGCTTTCTCTAATGATTTCATCGTATTGGCATATTCTCCAATAAGGAAATAATAAGCAAAATCATTACACCACCTTTCAACTTTTGATAGGACTTTACTGCCTATTGTTTGATAATCAATCTGTTCGATTTCCTCTTCTTCTAAAAGAAAGTGACCAAGTTCATGTGCTAGAGTAAAAATTTCTCGTTTAAATGATTGATGTCTTTTTAAAACTATCATATTTGGTTTCAAAAAGAAGCCATCAATATTTGCTTTTTCTTTTTTATTCCAGGTCTCAATAAATTCAAATACCAATATGTTCTTTTCTGCAAACTTTGAAATCAGAGATTTTACAAATTCTCTTCTGTTAGAACTGAAAACAGGATATAATTTCTCTCTAGCCGTTTTTGCAACTTCTTGGGGGCTATTATTGATTGAATATTTTTGAAAAGTTCGCTTAAAATCTAAGTCTGAAAGTTTTGCAATAGCCGAAAGTGAAAGTTTAAGTTCTTCAAACTGATTTACAATTTTAATAGCTCCAATATTCAAATCATCCGTAGCAAATCTGTCTTTTCTAAAAAAAACACTTGCGTCTTTGGAGCTTTCTGGCGATTTTGGGTCTAAATAATAGTGTAGTCCCTTCTCAAAAACTTTGTCTATTCGCTTTAAATATGTAAGTTCTATATCATTTGATAATATTTCTTCCTTAGTAATAGGTTTTTTTAAGCCAGTACTTATCAAATCAAGAAATTCTTGCATAGTGAACCTATACATTTGAATGAGTTGCTTAAGACGTGATATGTTCTGCTCTACTTTCAAGAAGTTGAATGTATTTTAGTTTAGCAAAGATAGTGAATTCATAATTGTAGTTTTTAGTTTTTCTGGCTTGCAGAGAATACTACGGTATCTGGGACATCAATGAGTTGTATGATCTGCAAAACGATCCCGATGAAACCAAGAACCTGATTTACAACCCGGCCTATGTAACGATAGCCCATGATTTAAAAGCCAGGTTGACAGAGAAGATCAGGCAGACTGGTGGGAACAAAATTCCAATGCTGGAGGAAAGAGGTAAAAAATTTCCCTGGCGAAAGGAAGATGCGGCTGAACAGGCACCTTTTCCAGATCAATTTTATAATGTGAAGGATTAGTGCCTGGGAATAAATTACCGATTGTTACAAGCATCACAAATTGCAGGAGGTGTGGGTGTGGGAAGTCGTTCCACGCA
>CAZHNR010000099.1:0-2565 GCA_964534065.1 uncultured Methanosarcinales archaeon | reverse complement strand
CCTTCAAAATAATTGATAAGTTTGTCAGAGTCAAGTAAATAGGTTTTTTCTTCGAGATATAACTGATTTACTTCTACATCTTCATGAAATTGATTATTCTGACCCATATCTACATGATTTCCATTACCGTCAGTTATTGCTCGTAGCGTGTCTGATTGCGCTGATGTCGTAGGAGTGTGGACTTCGTCCTTTGCAGTATAGGAATTAATACCGATATATGTCAGCATACCAAGACCTACTATTCCTAGGCCAAGAATCGCGTTTTGCTTTAATTCTGTTTTTCTATCCATGTTAATATCCTCTTTTTTTATTATCGTGAAAGTGCTTTATACCTAGTTGAAATGCCTCAATATCGCTTTTTTGCGTGTAATATATATTCATAGTACTACCTTCTAGGTACGAATTATACTACTTAGTGAGGTCTGCTAGTATTTAAATCTTGTGTTTTTGTATTCATTGCATAGTAGTTACTTCTTAGGTGCCTGGATTCTCCAGATAGAAGACATATACGCCAAAAAATACATGCACTACGTAGCAAAAAAACTAGTGCCTAACTTATAGATAGTGTCTGCTGCGAGTAAAAACATATAAAGAAAAGAAGAAAACGAAACACAATAATGGGGAAGAAAAAAGTACTGAAGCATGGTCGCTCTCATCAGAAAAGCAACTATTATCAGTATGGCAGCATATTGCTTCTTCTGCTCATCATCGGCCTGAGCATATTTCTGCGCGTAGGAACTTACTCCCTACCACAAACACAAATTATTGGCGAAGACGTATACACCAGTATTCTTGAACAACAATACAAAGAAAACACAGGTCAAAGTGAACTCTCACCTCAACAACAAGCAAGAGCAACGCGTCAAATACAGGAAGCAATAGCTGCGAACCCGCAAGAAGCACAAGCACAAATAGATCGCTACGCACAGGAATTTAAAGAAAGCATGCAAGATGAAAATGGCCTTACCTACCTCATTGGAGTGGACGGGTACCAATTCTACGCCCAAGGTCAAGATTATTTTGAAGACAACCCAGAAAAAACAGTTCCTGAGTTACGCAACGGAAGAGAAGTTCGCAACAACAATGTAGAAGTATTTCACCCTTGGATACTTGTACAAATTTATAGAGTTCTTAATTTTTTTAATTCAGAAGTAAGTCTCTTTCACGCAACATTTCTAAGTCCACTGATTTTAGTAAGCATTACATTAATGCTCAGTTATCTTCTCTTGCAAGCACATATTGGTGCTCCTGGAGCTCTTGTGGGAACTGCCTTCCTAGGAATTATGCCCTACCTTGTAGGTAGAACTAGCGCAGGTATTAGCGATACTGACATTTACCTTATACTCTTCCCTCTTCTTATCTTTTATCTTCTGAGCAGAGCGTACCGTTGTTCAACACTCAATGAGAAACTAGCATATGCTACAGGTGCTGCATTTGTTCAAACTCTTTTTCTCTTAACATGGGTGGGAGCTTGGTATAGTATCACTATTACTTTTGCAACATTTGGCACACTACTAGTAACAGAACTCGTACAAAAATACCGCAATACAACAACAGACTTCAGAAACCCCCTGTACATACTAGGTACGTTTATTATTTTCACCAGTATATTCTCTGGACTTTTGCTTGGGTCATTAACGTCTTTGAGTTACGGTGAAGCATTCATTAAACCAATACAAGATAGTATAGTTCAGCCCCTTTCAACCCTACATAAATTTGATGTAGGTACAAACATATGGCCAAATGTTCTTACGACCGTTAAGGAACTTGAAAACGCTACATGGAATACCATATTTGCAGCAGTAGGAGGATCTCTTATTTTTATTCTTGGAAGCATAGGAAGCGTCGTTGCAATTATATTCAAGCGGACGCGACTGCTTGGGATATTTCTTATTTTCTGGATACTTCCCTTGCTGTACATGAGTCTAGGTGCTGAGCGTTTCGTCGCAATTCTTAGCGCACCTATTGCACTGAGCATAGGGATTCTCTTCAGTTACGCATGGAATATTCGTTTTCAGTATAGCAAAGCAATGAGAATTGCAAGCATAGTGGCAATACTACTTCTTTGCATATCACCAACAATTACAGCCTACGAAATTAATAGGGAACTCTTGCCACGCATGGACGATAATTGGTACGGTCTTCTTAACGATCTTTCACAGGAAGAAGATAGCATCATTACTTCATGGTGGGATTATGGTCATTGGTTTCACGCGATAGCGCAGCAACGCGTCACTTTTGACGGCGGAGACCAAGGGAAAAGAATTTACTGGGTTGGAAAGAGTTTACTCACGAATAATCCCCAAGAAAGTAAAGATATTCTTCGTATGCTTAATTGCGGTCAAGAAAAAGGATATGAACTTTTGGCAAATGAAATTGGAGACTATCAAGCAGTGAAAGAATTGGAAGCACTCATTGCAATGAACAAAAGTACAGCTCAAGGAAGGCTTGAAGAACTCAACATAGCAGAAAACCTTCAAGAGCAAATTCTTGAAAAAACCCACTGCGAAACAACTCTTCAACAGTACGTCATTGCCACTGAAGAAATGGTATCCTTATCAACTA
>CAZHNR010000098.1:1247-2595 GCA_964534065.1 uncultured Methanosarcinales archaeon | reverse complement strand
CGAACTTATTGAAATATTAGACCAATTCCCATTCCAAGCATTATCTTCTGTCCAAGCTCCTGCATATAATTGACCGTCATAAATATACATATTTGTACCGTCATTACCTCCTCCTATATCAAGTAACATCCGGTAAGTAGTGCCTGAGACATTATCTGCATTGAACCATAAAGCATAGGTTCGTTGTACAACCTCACCATCAAAGACTGCCGAAGTATCGCCTGTATTGTCGAGATAAATATACTCAGTACTGCCATCAAATTCGTAAGCGCCATAGCCATCAAAACCACCTGTCTGATTATACGTTGCAAAAGCTGAAAGATTGTAACCAAGATTTCCTGTAAACTCTCTGGTAAAGGAATTATTGTCACCAAATTCAAAAGGAGCATGCGCAAGTAAGAGCGAGCTACTATTCATAATCCATTCAGTAACATTTTTGAAATCAAGATCTCGTTCAACACTTATAACAAGAGTTAAGTTTTGATTTGTTGTGGTTTGAGGAAGTGTGACAGAAGCATTCAATCCAGAATTTTCTAAGCCTAGAGGATAATAGTCAAGAACAGTCGTTCCAGGGACATCATAGGGAGCGCAAAATCCATCTGTATCTGCTACGCAGTAATCAGAGTAACCAACTCCACTTTGATTCGTCCAATAATTTCCACCGATGTTAGAACCCGGAGTGAGAATTCTTTCACCTGGTCGCGGAGCTAACGAGAGATTACTTGCACCATTCAAATTGTCATAGTCAAGAAAACCTCCATTACCTCCACCTGTCGTGAGATTAACAATATTATTGTAGAAGAGTAATGCGAACTCACCATGAGGAACAAATATCTCATAACCGTTCTGATTCTCAAAATAGGAATTACGCACAATGTACTCACTTTGATTCTTAGTTTCAAAGGCAGTTCTACCAGGAGTGGTGAAAGTGATATTATCGACAATAACAACATCAGGTCCTTCAGTAAATCCTTGACCACTCAAGTACCAAAAGTCATCAAAGAAAGTATTTTCTAGAGTAAGCGTTTGCGTATCAGTGAGCCGTTCACCACTAAAAAGCAGGCTTTCTTCATAACCATAAAAAGTGGAATTACTAATAGTAATTGTAGCCACGTCATCTACTGTGAAAATACTCCTTGATGAATTCCAACGACCTGAAGCAAAAGTTATATCTGTAGCAGTAAGAGAACCTGTTGTCGCGTCTTCAAGAAACACAAAGAATTCCTCATCATTATCAGCGTCCCCAGGATCATTAAGCGATATATCATCAAGAAGCAAATGGGCAGAGGATAAATCAGCAAATTCTATAGCTATACTTCCATCTTCGGCTCGAAACTTTTCAAAAAAC
>CAZHNR010000098.1:0-1237 GCA_964534065.1 uncultured Methanosarcinales archaeon | reverse complement strand
CCATCTTCAATTATAAATGAGCAGCCCCTAATAGTTACGTTAGCCGGAGTTCCTCCTGTATTAAGCTGATTTTCATCTGAAAAACCCTTCTCCGAAGGTCCATCCAAAACAATACTTGTACCAGTTGTACAGTGTAACGTAACATAACTTGTAATGTTCTGTACGTCAAAACAAGTATCCGTTGTCTCCAAGAACTTTACATCAGCATAATAGTACGTATCATTTTGCAAAGCTTGACAAGAGGAAATAAACTCAATGTTTTGTAGTGCAAAATTTTCAGTGCGAGTTCCTGAAATTGTACCTGATTGGTTAGCATAACAACTTACCGTTCCAGAAGTTTTCTCTAAATTAGGTAAGAAACCAGGCAATAATTGCGTTCCATTTGGATAAACAGGATAGACCGATCCACTAGGAACAAAACCTGCACCGTATACTGAAAAATCATCTACTTTAGTAACGGCTAAGTTATCTGTTGTTCCTGAAACTCCATCGGCCGTCTCGCCTTCAGCGTCATCACCCCAACAATAAGCTGTACCTTGTGAAGTTATACCACAATGCGTGAGTGAAGAACCTACAACAGCAAGAAAACCAGGATCATTACTAATCGGACTTGCAACATTGTTTTGACCGGTAGTAATTGGAGTAGCCTGTTGACCGTGAGTATCAACTCCCCAACACATTGTTGTACCATTCACATGAACAGCACACGCAGAATCCAAACCTACACTTAAAGAAGTAAACCTGTTATCAGAAATCTCTATTGGTCCTGGTTCGTTTTGATTAGAAAGACCAGATGTTCCTAATTGCCCATTTGTATCACTTCCCCAACAAAGTATACTTCCATTAATTGCTAGCGCACAAGCAAAGTCATCCCCCACCTGAACCATAGCATAATTACTACCTATACTACTTCCGGGAGAATGTAGCGCGGAAGTAGAATCACCATTTCCAAGCACGCTATCAGCAGTATGACCCCAACAATAGAGATCATAATCAGTAGACACTGCACAAGTGTTAATATTGCCAACAGCAATTTGTGTAAAATTTAAACTCGTGTTCACCGCTGATGGCGAGTCATGATAAAGAATTCCATCACCATCACCTACTTGACCTCGTTCATCACTTCCCCAACAATACGCAGTTCCATTTCTTGCAAGAGCGCAAGTAGTAACATCTCCTGCACTTACTTGGGCAAAACTCACACCAGAAGCATTTACTTGAGAAGGTGTTGAACTAT
>CAZHNR010000097.1:0-2735 GCA_964534065.1 uncultured Methanosarcinales archaeon | reverse complement strand
TCTTCCTATAAGTTTTTAAATGCCTCTTCGTCTCTTGTTCAATACATGGGTTACGAACTAATTGTTACTGAAAAGCCAAGTCAAGCAAAAAAAATAGCTGAAAGTCTTGCAAATTCTAAGCCAATTGTCAAAAAAGAGGGGCAAGTGAGCTATTATATTCTTACACATGAAAAGCAAGATATTGTTGTAGCAGCAGCAGTAGGTCATGTATATTCTTTAGCAGAAGAAGAAAAAAGTTTCAAGTATCCAAGTTATGATATTTCCTGGAAACCAGCCTATGATGTAGATAAAAACGCAGCACATACAAAAAAATATTTAGCAGTCATAAAAAAATTAGCAAAAGATGCGGATACCTTCACGGTTGGAACGGACTTTGATGTAGAAGGAGAAGTAATAGGATGGAATCTTATCCGCTACGCCTGCAAACAAAAAGATGCACAGCGAATGAAGTTCTCCACACTTACCAAACCTGATCTTATCAAAAGTTACGCGAACAAACTTAAAACCATTGAATGGGGACAAGCGCATGCCGGAGAAACACGGCACAAACTTGACTGGATGTACGGTATCAACTTGAGTAGAGCACTTTCCACAGCTATTCGAAAAGCAGGATTATACAAAACGCTCTCTAGTGGTCGAGTGCAAGGACCAGCTCTTAAAATTCTTGTAGATAAAGAAAAAGAAATTAGAGCCTTTGATCCTGTCCCATATTGGCAAATATTCTATATAGGGATGAGTGATGATAAAACTTTAGAAGGAACGCATCAAGAAGATAAATTTTGGGACGAAAAGAAAGCAAAAGATATATTTGCAAAAATTGACAAACAAGATGGAACGGTGACAAACCTTGACAAGCGAGAAAGCAAAAGTCAACCTCCAACTCCATTTGACCTTACTACTTTGCAAACAGAAAGTTTTCGATCCCTAAAAATCAAACCAAAAGATACCTTAGCTATTGCACAGGATCTGTATACAAAAGGGTACACCTCTTATCCGCGTACATCCTCCCAACAACTACCTGAAGAACTTGAACTTCCAAAATTGCTTAAAGAATTAACAAGAAGTACGCTCTATAAACCGCTCGCTGAAAAAATTCTTGCACAGAAAGTAATTAAACCCAATAATGGAAAGAAAACTGATCCAGCACACCCTGCAATTTATCCAACAGGAATAATTCCGCCAGAAGGTGAACTTGAAGGAAGAAACTTCAAAGTGTATGATCTTATTGTTCGAAGATTTCTTGCAACCTTTGCAGACGAAGCAATTCGAGAGACCAACAAAATTACTGTGAGTGTCAAAGAAGAACCATTTATTATCAAAGGAACACGAACCATTTATCAAGGATGGCAAGAATTTTACGGTCCACATGTAAAACTGGAAGAACAGGAAGTTCCTAAAGTACAAGAAGGCGATATTGTTACCTATAAAGATGCGAACCTTGAAGCAAAAGAAACAAAACCGCCAAAACGATATACACAATCCTCGCTCATTAAAGAACTTGAAAAAAGAAACTTAGGAACAAAAGCAACACGGGCAAGTATTATTGAAACGCTCTTTGCACGAGGTTACGTGCTTGAAAAATCTTTAGAACCAACTGAAATGGGAATGCAAGTAGCAGAAACATTAGAAAATAATGTTCCTGAAATTGTAAGTGAAGAATTAACCCGACACTTCGAAGAAGAAATGGAAGGAATTCGTGAAGGAAAACACACGAGTGAAGAAGTACTTGACGAAGCGCAAAAAGAACTTACAAAAATTCTTAGCCACTTTACCGAAAAACAGGAAGCAATAGGTACGCGACTTAAAGAAAGCCTTATGGAAAGTGAGGATAAGAAAAATACTCTTGGATCTTGTAAAATCTGTAACAATGGTACCTTGATGATTAAATATTCACGAAAAACAAAACAATATTTTATTGGTTGCACAAATTATCCAGACTGTACTGCAGTCTTTAACTTGCCAGGAGATGGGAAAAATGCACACTCAACAGACAAAGAATGTGATCATTGCCATTACCCTATGATTCGCGTAGGAACTGGTCGAAGTGAACGCATTGCGTGTTTTAATCCTGAATGCCCTGTGAAAAAAGAACAAGAAGAAGCGCAACAAGGACCATACTTAACAGAAGCACTTAAAGCTGCATGTCCTAATTGTGGCGAACACAACTTACAACTTCGAAAAAGTTTTTACGGACAATTCATTGGCTGTGGAAACTATCCTAAATGTAAAACAATTATTCAAATTCCAAAAGATGGCGGACCAATTCCTATAGTTGCTTATGTTTCTAAGCGAAAGAAAACTACAAAGAAATCTTCTAAAAAGGCAGCAAAGAAAACAACGAAGAAAAAGACTTCCAAGAAGTCTGCGAAAAAGACTACGAAGAAAGCAGCAACAAAGAAGTGAAAATTTAAATACTGTTCTCCATTTTAGTCTTTTATGACATTATCAAAAAAACTCTTACAAAGAATCGCTGCACCAAAAATTACTCTTGCACCTCAAAATATTCTTATTGTACCTTATTGGCAAGATTCCGAACTGTTTAGTGTTCTTCACAACCATATTCACAAGTCAGGTAAGTATGTTATTGTACACAAAGACTCATATGACGTTCCTAAGGAATCTAAAGCAGGCAAAGCAAGTTCTTCTTTTGATACGCTTGTAGATTTATATGGTATGCGAGCAATACAACACGCATATGGTGTAGCAAAAGATCATAATTCTACTATTGCCTTGTT
>CAZHNR010000096.1:0-2843 GCA_964534065.1 uncultured Methanosarcinales archaeon | reverse complement strand
GATTCTGAGACAATTCACTAAGGGTGAATCTAATGAATACAAAAATTGTACAAACTATTAAAGAAATACAAGACGCTACTGACACGAATCTTGCATATGAAATTACTGCGCTCGTAAAACAAATTTATCGAACAGATCAAGGTCTTAATATCTTCACTGTAGGAGATGGAAAAGATACTATGAAATTTGTAGCTTTTACAAAAAGTGGTGTTGCCTACGGCGATATTACTGAAGGAAGCATTGCAACATTCACTGTGAAACAAAAAAAATATGAAGGAGAAATGCAAGGAACTATACAAGATGCGAATGTAACTACTGATCCAACAGCAACTTTGCGCCTGCGAAAAAATATTCTGATTAACGAGTATAGTTCATCTGTTCCCATGAGTACAGATTTGCTTCTTGACTTAGAAGAGTTTAGAAAACTCCAAGCGAGTATGGTTAAAGCAGCTACGCTCATTCGTGGTGCAATCCAACAACGAAGACCGATTTTAATTACACATCACGGCGACTGTGATGGTTATGCTGCAGGACTTTTACTTGAACGAGCAGTCACTGCACAAATAAAGAAATTACAACCAGAACTTCGTTACTTGCAAAATTATATTTTAAGAAATCCTTCTCGGACACCCTACTATCATTTAGCAGATGTGACAAAAGATATTTCTTTTTTCAAACTTAACCAACAACGAGCAGGTACAGCAGCTCCTCTTATTTTGATTGTAGATAATGGAAGTACTGATCAAGACTTACTAGCTATACAAAAAGCAAGTCTTTTTGGAGCAGACGTTATTGTTATCGATCATCATGATCCAGGTGCAAAAGATTCGCAAGGTCAAACACCGATTTGTCGTAGTACCTTAGCTCATGTTAATCCTCATCTTGTAGGAATAGATAAGAATCTTTCTGCAAGTATGCTATGTTATCAAGTAGCTGCTTATGTTGATGAGTTGAATGAACCGAGCGTACAACTTGCTGCAGTTGGTGGTATTGCTGACAAATGCGAGGGTAATCCAATTGACCATTTAGTAAAGCAAAGTAAGAAATCAAAAGCATTCTTTGAAGAGCTTGCAAAATGTATTGATTATGAAATTTATCATACGAAATTTAACCATTCAGTAGGGTCGTTATATGAACTCTTTGATGGTCCACAACAAGAAGCTTTAATGAAATTATACAAACCTCTGATGGCTCAAGAACGTGAGCAGGTAAAGCATAGTGTGTTAAAATTCCAACAGGAAGAAACAATTGGCGCGTATCATGTGAGTTTTCTTGATGGTGAAGCAACCACTTTATGGGGAGACTATTATTCAATTGGAAAATTAGCAGCAATATTACATCAAGAACATACACAACAATCACAACATATAACGATAGTGTATAGTAATAATATCATAGTGTTTCGTGTACAACAAAGTGGTGAACATCATTTTGATGTGAATGAATTACTTGCACAACTTACAGAAAAAATAAACTATGCACGCATTGATGGTGGCGGGCATGATGTGGCAGGAAGTATTCGATTTGTCAGTGCAGCAAAAGAAGAAATACTTGATTACATTAAAACGTACATCGCGTCAAAATAACTTACTCTTTACTTCATTAGTTGTGTGAAGTGTTAAGAATTTTTTTTCTTTTTTTCATTACTTTTTTTGACAAAAACTTCCTTTTTAAAGTAACATTTATATATCAGTAGTTCCAAAAGTACCTATTAGAGAGGTTAGTTTCTAAACTCTCTTGTGACATGTAAAACATTTTACATGAGGTGTAATGATGGTAGCAAAACGAAAAACTGTTAAAAAAGCAACTCGAAAAGCAGCAGCTAAGAAGGCTCCTGCAAAACGTACAGTTGCAAAAAAAGCAACTCGTAAAACAGCAGCTAAGAAGGCTCCTGCAAAACGTACAGTTGCAAAAAAAACTGCAAAACGGACCTCAAAACGAGCTCCTGCGCGAAAAAAATCTGCTAAGAAAGTAGCTAAAAAATCTACTCGAAAAACAGCAGCAAAGAAAAAAGTAGCTAAGAAAAAAACTACTCGAAAAGTAGCTAAAAAAGCAGCTAAAAAAACAGCGAAAAAAGTCGCTAAGAAAACTGCTAAAAAAGTAGCTAAGAAAGTCGCTAAAAAAGCAACTCGTAAGAAAGCTGCTAAGAAGAAGGCTCCTGCTCGTAAGAAAGCTGCTAAGAAGAAGGCTCCTGCTCGTAAGAAAGCTGCTAAGAAGACTTCCAAAAAGTCAACTAAGAAAGCTGCTCCACGAAAAGCTGCTAAAAAATCTTCCAGTCGAAAACGGCGATAAGCTTTTTGCTTATTTTTTTCTTTTTTTCTACATAATTTATAAATTCTCAAGCATTCTGCTCTTTTGATGAAATCACTTACTGCTCTGCTTGCTGGATTGGGCCTTGTAGCATGCACTTCCACTCCTTTACAAGAAGGATTTGAAGGTTCTCCAGCACCGCTCCACGCAGATACGTTGTATACCTCGCTTGTTTTTGAACGTTTAAGTGCTGAAGAATTTACACGTACTATGCTTCCTGAAAAACAAATCAAAAAAATTCGATTGTATATGCAAGATGATGTGGCTTCCTATAATTATTTTTATAGTGATTCTTTGCAACGATGGACGTTTCAAGCACAGGAATACTCTAAGGTTGACGCTGTAGCGGAGTTATTTCAACTTATAGGTTATCCTGAAACAAAGGGCTTAGCTGAAAAAGCTTCGTTAGGTATTGCGATTTATTGGCATGATACTACGGATATGGCTTTGCAGTCCTATACTTCTGATCTCGCGTACAAGCTAGAAGATAAGTTGGAAAGAACTTTCGTTGATGTGATGTATGATAGCATACC
>CAZHNR010000095.1:0-2913 GCA_964534065.1 uncultured Methanosarcinales archaeon | reverse complement strand
TCAGAACAGGCAGTTTGCTGACATTGATTCCCATAATTTGCTTCATAGGCTTGTGCGGAAAAGACATCCACATAATCACATTGCGTGTAGGCAAAGCTTGTTTCTCTTGTCGCTCCTTGTTCTTCAAGATAAATGTGCACGTAAGGTTCTTGTGAACCTGCACCTGGTTCTTGTAAAGAGAAGAAACCTGAATTATCAAAAGTATTTGGATACGTTTCAGGTGCTTGTGAAGCATCACTCGCTAAATACCTTGAATTATCATTTGGAAAACGATCGTCAGAAGCCATATAGGGTGCAAAAATGCAGGTAACAATATTATTTCTTGCTGATTCTTTAATTGGTTTGATAAGTATGGTGTCTGTGGTAGAAGGTGTTTGTGCACCAGCAACATCAGTAGTTTCACTAACTTGAATAAGTGCGGAAGCTACTTGGAGTACTTGCTGTTCTTGTTCATTATTCCACTGGACAAATTCTATTTTATAAAATCCAGGCTCTGCAAAACCTGTTTCTTCCAAAGTTCGTATTGCTTTAATAGGTAGTTGTAATGGACTATCACAACCTACACTCGTAGTAACAAAATTGTACTGTTGTTGTTGATCATTGAGGCTGACAAAACGAATTCTTCCTGAAGATTCAGCATAAATTGGCCTCATTTTTAATGTGCAGTACGCTCCATCAGTAAATGTGTGATCGACTCGAAATAAGTTCTGAGAATTTTTAAGGACCTGTGCGTTTGGTGGCATTCCTTCTTCATAATTTACATTAAACGTCTGTTCAATTTCATCACCGTTGACAAAAAATTGCACTTCACTATTTTGTGGTGTAACTCGAGTATAGCCACTATCAGAAACGACAGATGACGTAGGTGCAGTTCCTACACGCGCATCTAAATAATTGAGTTCGCTATCTTTATACTGACTATAGGCATTATCAAATGAGCTTGCCTGGCCAGGCAGAGGGCTACAACAGACATGAACTGTTCCAGCAATTTCTTTACGTTCAACAAGTTTATTTTCAAAAGAAACATCAGGGTTGCAAGCATCAGGCACATATAAACTTCTTCCATCAAGTGCAGTACACTGATTAGTTAAATCTGCAGCTCCACTAGTAAATCGAATAATAAGAAAATAGACAACACCTAAAACAATGAGAAAAATAAGGATTTGCAGAATCAAAGGCATAGCCATTGCTCGTTTATTTCTTCTCATCACACAACCTCAATTAAAAAAAAGAAAAAAATTAGTTACTTGAAGAACCTAATGCGACGCAACATACATCACCAGGCGCATCTTCTGCACAGACACCTACAAGGCTGCGTACAGGGAAATCGCCGCCACAACTAGCTTGACATTGTCCGCCTAAGTTTTGACAAGATTTAGCTTCTTCTACGTCACCACCAGCTCTAAAGATTAAGAATGCAACAATAGCAAGTACTAATAAAGCAATGATTGCCATGATAATCATATTCATGGAGATATCTCCTTTTTTATCCATTTTGTATTACCTCACAAAGATTAATATATACACACCTGAGAAGTGACAGTATTTAAAGCTTTCCTCTTTATCTACATATTCCAAGCTCTATACGCGCTGTTCCAGGGTTAGGATAATACGGTATTAAAAAGACTCCGGGGGCATTTCTCCCAACAGTTGAGGCTGAACAATTTAAGTACGTAATATTAAAATTGTCAGGGTGTGTCTCGCCATACGTAACCGAGTAACCATGAGGACCTCCCCATATTTGCAAAGTATCTGCAAGGACTTCTTCTGAAACATCTTCTACCCACTGGCAGGAACTCATCCCACCTTGACAATTCAAGTTTCCAGCAGATCTTCCACAGTCAACAATAACATCTTCAAAAGTTGCACGGCATGCAGGAATGTTCGTGTTAAGTAAGGCTTGAATAAAACTTGTTGATTGTTCATTTGAAGTATAACTATCATAGAGTTGTTTGCTACCTCCAGTTATATCTTGATTGGTCACTGAAATAAGGTAAAAAAGAAACCCCATGGTAACTAAGAGCACGATAATGATAAGTCCTACAATTTCTGTTTGTCCTCTTTGCATATGCTCACCTATAGTATGTCTCTAATTGCAAGACACCAAATGTTTGTTTTGCAGTAATTGGGTTAAGGAGTGATACTGGTATAAATGATGATCGCGTCAATGTAGTTGCACCTTCCGGAAGCGTGTTATTGTACAATACCCATGTTTTATTTTCTTGACCTGATGGCGGGGGTGGGTAGAGTTCTATAATGCTGAGTTTTGCGTTGAGTAGTTGGGTGAAATAATACTGAGCGTAGTCATCAGGATACTCTTGACGATAGCGTTCCAAACCTTCTAGTTTATAGATATCAATACAGTTTGCTTGCTGTACTTGTAAGGTGGAACATTGGAGTTCTGTGAGTTGGGTTAAGTATTTACTTACTGCGATTGCGTCAAGATCCCTAAAAAAAGTTTCTTGCACCGTGGTTTCTCTTTCCTGTGCTCCTGCATAAATTACGATACCAATAACAATGAGAATAATAAGTATAACTACGACAAAGAATGTTTCTCCTAAAAATATTTGTCCTCGTTTCATCTTAATACAATAAGGGGCATGCAGTTTCTACTGCTATTTCACTATGTACACTTTCAAGACTTTGTGTATATCCAAAAATCTCTTGACTTGTTGCCTTGCTAAAACCGTTCTCCGCTGCTTCAGCTATATCTTTGACCAAATACTGAGCACCGTATCCTCCTGGCATATCAATACCAACAACCAAAGGTTGACAGTCTTCTGACAATGCACTTTCATTGAGGGCCTGAGTCTGTAACTCAAGAATTCTACTTACCATAACAAGGCGTTCAAAAGCTTGATTCATAACACATGCGTAGCGTTCCTGCGAGCGGGAGAAGAAGGCTGCAAATAA
>CAZHNR010000094.1:0-3253 GCA_964534065.1 uncultured Methanosarcinales archaeon | reverse complement strand
AATACTTAACTCAGAACCTTCCGTATCATTTCCGGCAAGAGCTTTTATGCAAGAAAAATTCTCTGCACAAACAGATTCATCAAAAGGAAGAATAACTGGAAAATCATTGAAAGCGATGCTAAGAGAAACATTCACCGTATCATTCAAATTGGGGACGAGGCTGTCTGTAACTCGAACAGTAAAATTTTGTATGCCTGTATAGGAAGTATTCATTTGCGATAAAGTAGAAGTTATTTCCCCTGTCAAGTTATGTATTGTAAAAAGAGGAGTAGCAGTCCCATCAAACACAGGAACATTCTCAAGACTATACACGAGCGTATCTCCCTCATAGGTCAATTGATCGACATCCGTTGCATTGACCGTATAGCTAAAACTTAAACCAAGAGCTGCTGTGAGTTCTGAAACGTTTTGTTGCACTTCGTCATAATTTATTTCACTGAGTACCGGAGCGTCATTAACATTAGTAATGTTTAAGGTGATATTGTAAGAATATGTTGTTTTAAGATTTTCAGAGACAGTATCAAACTCATAAATAGTAAATGTCACATCGCGGCAAGCGACATAATCATTAGACATGAGAGAAGTATTTATTCTTCCAACAGCAGTGTTTCCTCCAACACCATTGCTTACGTTCTCGATGCTCCAAGGATTGAATCCGCAATTGGAAGAGACACTAAAATTGAATCCATCATCAGTGTCAAGCACATCTGTCACGTTTACATAATACACAAACAAAGGATCTCCCTGAGTTCCACTTGTTGTTGAGAACGTTATATTTGGAGCCTGATTCACTGCAGATAGCGTCAAATCAAGAATACCACTTACCACCGTATTTCCATCAGTTACATTTACTGCAATAGTATAGTTCTCAAGAAGTGCTTGTTGAAAGGTTGGAACAAAAGTGAAAGTACCATCATTTGAAGCGTTGATAAAACTTTCATTAAAAGAAAAAGTAAGCTGATTAGTAGTATTATCCTGATCACTTGCAAGTATAGCCCCGGAACATACTTCTCCCTCCTCACAAGTATAATTAAGAGATGCTGTTGTCAACACAGGTGCATCATTGTTTGCCAACAGTTGAAATTCAATAAGCACCGTACTTCCTGTGGACTCTTCATCAAATGCAGATATTTGCATCGTATGATTTCCAACAAGATCTTCATCAGTTTCTGAAATAGTCACTTGGCCATCTGCTTCAATAATAAACAACTCCTGATTTCCATAGGAGCCACGGTCCACATCTAAAGAAGTCCAGAGAATATCATCGTTGTCAGGATCAACAGCTGAAAAGTTGAAGGTAACAGGAGTATCTTCAACATAAATAAGTTGAGCAGGTACAGTAATTATTGGTTGCGTATTTTGCACAGTTACTGTGGAAGAATTTGTTCGAATGGTTGTTGTGCCGTTGGTTAGCGTTACTTGACATCGCCAGACTTCCTCTTTTGATGTTGCTGAGGAAGACACTGCAGTACTTTCAAAAGCAACACCAGAACTTACTATAGTTGACTGGTCTGAAGCAAGATAAGGGTTTGCATTCCTAAACCAAGTCACATTTGCAGTAAGTGCACCGCTCCCCGAAGGAGTGAATGCACAGCGAAATGGATCAGTCGTAGTTACGTTTTCTCCGACAACAGACACAACAGGACCTGAGGAAAAACTTACCGCTGTAACAACTGGAAAGAGCGAGAAAACTAGAACTATCAAGATACTTGTAAAAATATGAGCTCTCACCACAATATAACCCTCGGCACTACGCGTTGTACACTCATGATGTCCAAAATATCCTTTATAAACATTTCCTTCTTTTCGGCTAGGTTTTATATATAAGAAATCATTTGCACTTATCTGGAAAAAATACAGGTTGAGAATCATGGATTTAAAAATATGTTTACAAGCTTTAGGTGATGTAAAAGCTGAAGCATTTACAGGAAAAACAGTCAGTATTGTAGGACTTGGAGGAGTCGGTAGTCGAATCGCTGAACTTCTCGTCCGACATAATGTGAATGTACGGTTAGTTGATAAAGAACGAGTATATCTGGAAGAATTACCACGAACAACTCTTTTCTTAGCAGAAGATGTAAGTAAGTTCAAAGCAAAACAAATCAAAAAAAGACTTGAAGCTATTAACTCAGAAGTGACTATCAAAACATTCCATGAAGAACTCACTGAAGAAAACGCATTTCTTCTTCGAGGAGACGTCATCATTGACGCTACTAACAACAATAAAATTTCTCATCTTGTATACAAAGCTGCGATGAAGGAAAAAATACCTTTTTTTAGTACCAACTGTGCAGGACTAAAAGGAAGTTTTGTTGTTATTAATCCCGAAACACACCCGGAAGAAGATACCAGCGCTTTTGATGACGACGGTGTAGGTACCATCAAAAAAGAAGGAATGATTAGTCCACTTCCAGGACTCATAGCAGGGCTCCTCGGTAATGAAGTTATCCAATACTTTGCAACTAACGAACTACATAGCATGCAATATCGTATCGACCTCTCTAAAAGAGAACTCACTCGATCCGAATTTGATTAGATACAATGAATTCCTTTGAAAAGCAAATCCTTCGTGCCAGAGAGCAGATGGAAGCGAGTACTCGACCACTATTTCTCTTTGATGACGACCCAGACGGATTAGCAGCATTTCTTCTTCTCTATAAGATAAACCGCGCAGGTAAAGGAACTCCTTTGAAAGGTAGACCTTTAGATGCAGGGTTCGTCGGACAAGTAAACGAATATCAACCTGATCTTATTGTGATTCTTGATAAGCACAGCGTCGATGATGATTTTCTTACTGACGTGCAAGCGCCAGTAATTTGGCTTGATCACCATAAAGTGCAACACCCGCCAGGAAATGTATTATATATTAATCCAAGGAGAAAAGAAACACCTGAAAACCTACCTACAAGCTACTTGGCATATCTTATCAGTGGAGATAATGCCTGGATTGCTGCAAGTGGAGTTATTAGTGACTGGGAGCTTCCTAAAGAAGAACTTTGGAATACAGTTGAAAAAAACTATCCTGGCTTTCTCCCTGAAACAAAAACTGACGCGCCAGACGCGCTGTACCACTCGCAAGCCGGAAGGATAGCTCGTCTTTTCTCATTTCTTTTGAAAGGAAAAAATAATCAAGTAACTAAATCTCTTAAACTTCTTAGTAGCATACAAAATCCTCAAGAACTCTTGCAAGTACAAAGCGCAGGTGCGCAGGAATTGATGAATCTTTTTATCACAAAAGAAACAGAATACAAAA
>CAZHNR010000093.1:0-3265 GCA_964534065.1 uncultured Methanosarcinales archaeon | reverse complement strand
TTGTTCATTCATGAAGGGATTGCACATTACCGTGAAGCAAGCGAAGCAGACCTTGATGAATTCTGCAACAAGCATTCAATTAATGTAAAAAAAGTAAGTTTTCTTGATGAAGCAGGATTTACCTTGGATTCTGCAATGGAAACAAAACAATTTCATTCTTGCACCCTTTGCGGAACCCTTCGAAGATATTTGTTAAATAAATACGCGGAAGGTTATGATGTTATTGCAACAGGACATAATCTTGATGATGAAGCTCAAACTACTCTTATTAATTTAGCACGAGGAAACACGTCCTTATTTTTACGACAAGGGGTCACCACAGAGGAAAGTGAGTTTTTTACTCGAAAAATTAAACCTTTTTCTTTCATTTCAGAAAAGCACATTCTTACCTATGTAGTCCTTCGACAAATCAAAGTAGATTTTGCTGAATGCCCTTACGCGAAACAAAGTTATAGAGCACATTTAAGAGATATTTTAAATGTCTATGAACAAGAACACTCAGGAACAAAAAAGAACGTGCTTGGAAGTTATTTAGACCTTAAAGATCAGCTCTTTGTTCCAGGACCAAAAGAAGGAATACATCGTTGCAAACGCTGCTCGCAAGCAAGTCAAGAAGAAGTTTGTAAAGCGTGTCAACTCATTGCTCAAGTCAACACAATTCTTACTGAATAAAAGTTTCTTTGGTGATTTCTGGCTTTGAAAAAATAAGTTTTTTTTCTTGTTCTTCAAGTTCGCGCCAATCTCCTTCAGGAACATCTAAAGCAAAATTTCCTATATGGGTTCGATGCAAATGTTTTACATAGGAACCAACTTCTTTAAACAAGCGCTTCACAATTTTGTGCAAACCTACATGGACGGTAATAGCAACCGTGTTTTTTTCAAGTTGAATGACCTCTGATTTAATAACACGCCCATCAATAACTACTCCTTCAGCTAATTTTTTAATTTGATTCACATTAATTGCTGTTTTAAGAATTGCGACATAAGTTTTTGAAACACCATTTGAAGGATGAGCAACTTTATTTGCAAAGGTTCCGTCATTTGTCATAAGCAAGAGACCTGTTGCATCTTTATCAAGCCTACCAACAGGATAGACTCGAATTTTTCTTGGAACAAGATCAACAACTTTGTGCTTCGCGAAAGGATCTGCGTTTGTTGTTGTGTAATTTTTAGGTTTGTGGAGTACGTAGTAGACTTTTTGATCAATTTTAAGCGATTGACCATCTACAGTAACTTCATCAGTACTTGCATCTGCTTTTGCACCTATTTCTATCGTGTGTCCATTTACTTGCACACGACCTGCTTCAATGAGTTCCTCAGCTTTCCGTCGTGAACAAAGGCCACTTTGTGCAATGATTTTTTGTACTCGTTCGTCCATACTGATGATGGATGCCGTACTCATTTATAAAGTATACATTTAAATTTCCTTGAATGTTTCTTTACTCTATGATTGCGTATCTTTTTGCAAGTATTGGTCATGAGACTCCTCTTCTTGAAAAAGCAGAAGAATTAGGTTATACAAAGGCATTTCTTATCTATTCTTTTAATTCCAAGTCTGAACTGAATTCAAATTATAGAAAAAAGATTGAAAATACTTCAAAAATACTGATACTTTGGGGAATTGACTGTAAAACGCAAAAAGAAGCGAAAGCAAAGGGTTTTGACGGAATGTTTCAGTTAGGCACTAGAAATAAAGAGATATTTTCCGGTGTAACCCACCTTTACAACAATGAATATGAGGAGGAGAAGGATTTCATACATCAACGAAGAAGTGGCTTAAATCATATTCTCTTAGCAGACTGTGCTCGTAAAGACATAGTTGTTCTTGGAAATTCTGCTGGACTTTTTGAGTTATCTTCAAAAAAACGCGCACGAGTCCTTGGCCGTTTGCAGCAAAATCAAAAACTTGCAAGAAAAGCAGGAGTTACATTTGAGATTGTGCACATGGCTTCTACTGCACTTGAATTACGGAGTAGTGAAGATATACGGGCTCTTGGGCGACTTCTTCAGTAGAAAGCTTTATATATCGTTTCGGCTTGAATCTCGCTATAGGGTGTGTTATTGGTGAGGAAACTCGTATTATTCGTTATTATCTTCTTTCTTATGAGTAGTTTTGTTCTTGCGTATACTGATGCAGAGATTGTAGCTATCAATAATGATGGCGGAATTGCTTGTTTTGACGAAGAAGGAAATGAATGGGAGGCATATCCTGGTGAAGATTATTCTGACCAAGTTTGTATTGTTGCTTTCAAACAAGGAAACACAAATCGTTTCAGTCACCAACAACTCGTACTTTTAGAACAAGCACAGAACGAAGCTATTGAAGATCGATGGGAACCCGAAGAAGACGTATATATTTTTGACGAATTGCGTTTTGAAGATGTGAAAGCAGGTATTCATTTTTCAAATGTTGATGAAAACAGAGCTTTTGCAGGTTGCGTTTCTAATACGAAAGGTAGTTGTTACGTAGATATACAACCTAATCCTGCCTTTGGAATTCCTTTTGATGAATTTTATTCCTGTACAGAGGGCAATAATTGCCCTGCATCTCCAGAAAATCCTTTATCTGAATTCGCTCATATGTATGGTGGTCGAGGAGGAATAGCTGATAATGGTGACGGCGAAGGAGGAGCGGGCGGAAATAGTGGCTTGCAATTTATTTCTGGTGGTCGAGGAGGATACGGTGAAAATGATGCAGGTTCAGGTGAAGGAGGATATGCTTCTAATGCATTTTCTTCTGTATTTCCAGGCGCGAACGTCCGGATACAAGCTTTGGGCGTTATATTCACAGACAAGATTAGTTATGAAGGAATCGATGATCCTACTATTGTAAATGTACATAGTATTTCAGTTAGCGGGAGGTCAAATGCAGATACTTTCGCTGGTTTTGCTGATAATGGTGCTGGTGCAGCAGGAGGCCATGGGGGTGCTGGTGCAGGAAGATTAATTTTGCAAGCCGGTACAATCGAAGGTGAAGCTCTACTTACTGCAACAGGAGGAGACGGCCAATACGGAGGACTCGCTGAAAGTAATGCAGGTAGTGACGATGAAAACGGTGCTTGTGGGGGAAATGGTGCAGGTGGCCAAGGAGGAGAAATAATTATTTATACAGGCCAAGAATTATCCTTCTCGTATAGTCTCGGTCAAAATATTATTACAAGTGGAGGACTTAACGGCCAAACTACAGCTTCGACAACAAGTTCTAATTACCACTGTCCTTGGAGCACTGGCGTGGGGGAAGAAGGTCAAACTGTAGCTAATTCAT
>CAZHNR010000092.1:0-3290 GCA_964534065.1 uncultured Methanosarcinales archaeon | reverse complement strand
GTGCTGAATAATCTAAAAACCATTGTCCGTGCAAATTTGCAACGATAACGTCATTTCCTGCTCGAGTTGTTGCTCGTCGACTCGTATCGTAAATTATACCACCAAGCTGTTTGGCTACTAAGGCTTCAGTAATTTTTTCTTTTGCATGTTTGATTGCAATTCCTGACCACTCGCCGCAGTTGTCAGCGAGAACGCCCGAGTAATGTTCGATTTTGTAAAGCTCTTGCTTTGCTTCTTCAAGTTTAGGATCATCAGCTGTTGTAACACCATACTTTTTTCTCATATGATCTGCTGCGCATTCGCCTTCCCACTCGATAATATTTCCTTTTTTGTCTTTTGCTACAACGGTTTGAATAACTTGCACGGAAGTAGCAAGCCTGCCATCAGCTTTCGCCTCGAGCAAGCCCATGTAATCATGAGGACTTCCTGCTGGACTTGAATACACTAATCCAGTTCCATGTTTAGAATCGATAAAAGGTGCACTTGCAACTGGAATGATTCGGTCAATAAGTGGAGTAATGAATTTCTTGCCAAGAAGTTCCTTGCCTTTCATTTCTGAAAGAATTTGAACGTTATCGTATTGGTACTGTAACTTTGGAAGTATTGCTTTATTCACGTACCATTTTTGTCCTTCAACTAAAACTTGCAAAATGTCATGACTTGGATCCACCCAGAGATTCGTAGCTCCAAATAATGCGTCAGGACGCAAGGTTGCAACACAAAAATAAGTATCACCTTCTTGTTCTTTGAAAAGAATATAGACCATTTCTTGAACAGTAACTTTATCTGTGTCACCGTCTTTGATATCATCTTCACCTACAGCACTTTCATCAACTGGTGAAAAAAGTATAGGATATTTTCCTTGAGTGAGAATGCCTGCATTTTCAAGTTGACGATATTGCCACTGTACAAAATGTTGATAGGCTTTATCTCCAGTACTAAAATTTTTTGAGAAATCCATTCCAAGGCCAATACTTGCAAAAGTATCAACAATTTTTGATGAGAAGAAATCTGCTATCGCCTGCACTTCTGTAAAGCTTGCAAGTATTCGTTCTACTTCTGCCTCATCAAAAATATATGCTGAGATTGCATCGCGAGTAATTTTAATCATTTTTTCATCGCCGTTTGCGATGCCATCTGCTACTGCTAAAACTGGCGTTCCAGAAATATGGTACCCCAAAGGATAGAGTACATTTTTTCCAAGTAGCCGCTGATAACGAAACATAATATCTGCAGCGGTAAACATACGACCATGGCCGATGTGCAAAGCGCTATTTGCATAGGGATACGGAACGGTTCCAAAATATTTTGGTTGTTCAGTTGATTGAGCCACAAAAGTGTTATGTTCCTTCCAATACGCTTGCCATTTTTTTTCAATTTCTAATTGATCAATCATAATTCTACCTAAGGTTCAGAAACACAAACACGCGGAATACATACCGTACCCTGAAAGCCTGCTTCCTGATATTTTTCCCTGATAAGCCGTCTTTTCCTGATTGCTGAAAGCCCAACCCTTGAAAAAGAGTGGCGCGCATGGGAGTGGACACCAAATGACATCGCAGCTTAACCTTTTTTGTTCCTACTCCCTGCAACCCTTCAAACACCGAAACACAACCTTATGGCTGCTTCCGTCAGGATCTGACCAGGTTCGATTGTCTATCGATCAAGAAGGACAGGGCATCAAACAGTTCAAAAAAGACTGCAGACACCACTCGTGCCGCCTCCCACGCTTCGACTCAGCCAACGACCCATTTGCTGTTACAGGTGAGGGTCAACCACCCAGTCTAGCCAGAATGATGTAGTGCGTGTTCGTTTATAAAATTACCTAGAGAAGAAGAATAAGCCTGAGAATCAGATAACCTGCAAAGCAACCAATACTGATAAAAGGCATGGCTGGGTAAAATTTGTCTTTTTTAGCTAGTGAAAAAAGAAGATAGAGCGCTATAGCTGCACAAGATGCAATAACTAATGCTGAAAAAAAAGCTACAATTTTTGTATAAAATAAGAGAAGAAATTCATTGAATACTGCTCCAGCAAAAAGAAGTGGAAAAAGTACATCTCCTCCTCCAAGTAATGCAGCTCGATGTGGTTGAGCTTTTTGTGGTTTTTTACTTAAAATTGTGTCTACTTGAGGAATTGATTGCACGACTTCAGTTTTATTTCCTTTCTGCGTATAATTCACCAGAATACCTGCAAAGAGTTCTGTTTTTTTTGTAAACGATGCCAACCGTACCATATGTTTGCTTTTCCATACTGCGTACATATCATATATGCTAATAAGAAGCAGGAGTACTGCTGCCCAAAACACAGAAAATAACGGTGCAAAAAGCAGAGCTAAACCTGCATACATAAATATTTCAGTTGTATTATGAATATAAAAATTATACCTCGTTATCTTTAGATACGCAAGTGCTACTGCAAGTAACAAAGCAAGAGTCGCATGCATAAGAACTCCAAGTGCGGCAGTCACCGTAAGTACAACTGCTAAGAAATACCACCATTTCCAGATAACTCGTGCCTTTTTTAGACGCATGATACCTAACAAAATTAGCGTACCTACGCCCACGCCAATAAGTATGTAAAGTACAGGTCCATAATCAACTGAGAATTCTGGTCGATCGCCAATCGCTGTGCTTGGATATTCTATTGTAGGTTGAGATAAGGCATCATCAGTTGCAGAATACGCAGGCGTTGCTTCATAGGCAAGCAAAGCAATACCAAAAATCTGGGCCAGAAAGAAAAAAAGCAAAATTATAGCTGTGATACGTATGCTGTGTTTCATTTTTTCTTTCTCTTTTTCTCTACTGTATTGAAACTACTTTCATGGCTAAAAAATTTTGTTGTTTTGTGTACTTTTCCAAGCTGAATCATACGCAGTGTCCCTTTTGATGCTTTAATGATACGAATTGCACGAAATACTTTGAGTGCTCGAAACACACCTATAGTAGGAATGCTTGCAAGAATGTCAAAGAAATTGTGTTTAAAAAAATCTTTTGTCGATGTACTATCGCGGTACAAAATACCTAAATCAATGAGGAAAAGTATAGTAATCACTGCGTCAATAATAAGAAGTATATCTTCTATCTGACTTGATACAGTAAAGAGTTCAATAAGAAGTACAATAAATGTCAAGGCAACTGCGAGTAAAATAATTATTGACCACCAATAATCAAATGCAACACTTTTTTTCAAGGTTTTTTTCTTTTTTTTGGTTTTCTCAATGGTAATGTCTAAAGAAAGATAATAAAACACTTGTTCCAAACCTACAGCTATCACAACAGATGCAAGGA
>CAZHNR010000091.1:0-3357 GCA_964534065.1 uncultured Methanosarcinales archaeon | reverse complement strand
GCATTTTGTGCAGTAGCATCCCAAGAGTCAACAAAGTAATCAAGTTGCTGCGAATTACCCGAGCTTGCATTGAAATACACAAATCTACTTGCATTTCTATCATTTGACCAATCAAAGCCAGCACCTACTGTAGTATTTGTGAGTTGTAGCTTTACTGCATAGTCGCTGAGGTTTCCAGCAGTGTTGGTTAGATTGATTTGCTGGCGTTTACCCCAACTAATAAGGAACCATTCAGGAGAAGTTGCTCCTTCAAGTTGCAAAGCATTCGATGCCCCGCTTAGATTACTTGCCGTGTCAAAGTTATTGAAGTCAGCTGTTGTCGTATCTTCAAACTCAAAAGTAGGGAATGCTGTACCGAAATACTGTGCATATGCAGTTATATTTTCACAATCACCGCGAATACAATTGACTGAACCATTCATCGTGAATGACTCAAAGCGATTATAATCACTATCCTGTGCAGGTTGATCTATACTTGCATTAATCGAACTAATAAATTCTGCAGGTGTGGCAATGCTCACACTCGGTTCGGGACTACTATATTGTCGTATACGAACGTTTCTCCAGAAAGAATTAGTATTATTGTCTGCATCATCGTCTGAAACAAAAATAATATGTGGCGAGGTACTTGCAAAGTCATCCAATACAGCACTCACTGATTGATAATTTGGTTCAGAAGTATAGGTAACGTCTAAATCATGATTACACCAAGGAGTATCAGGACCTCCAATATCATAACAAGTAGGCCTGTAATCATTAACATTAGCAGTATGTGTATCAAAGGCAAGAGCAACAATTTCAGCCTGAGAAGGATTTCCAGCAAAAGAGAATTCTAAGATTTGAGAACCATCGCCCACAATGTTATAAGACTCAACGACATATTTCCAGGCATTACCTTGGAGATTTACTGTTTCATTATCAACTACTTCTGCGAAGGTGTATCTTCCACCTTGTCCGTCTTGGCCACCGGAATTGACGTTGAGAATTCCTGTTTCACCAAAGTCGACATATGTCTCGAAAACTTCACTTGCATTACCTCGGTAGGTTGTGCTTGACCCGCCATAATACATAAAAATCATAGCTGTTCCATTTCCTAGTCCAATATCTGTGTTCACGCTTGGAACAAATGTTGTATTTACCCAGACGGTTGCGTTCTCTGCAGTTTCATTATACGACTCAATCCAGTACGATAGATTTGTCTGAGAGTCATCACTTGCATTATAATACGTGAATCGTAAAGAATCATACCCTACTGACCAATCAAAAGTTTCATTGACTACTGTGTCATCAAGGGAAATCTTAATAGGATAATTCGTTAAATTTGTTGCACCTGCGTTGGCGATACTGAGTTCTTGTTTATATTCTGTTGTTGTGTCAATCCATGCGAGTCCACTTGGATCTACAATAACACCATTTACTTCACCATCAATATCTCCAAGACCACCATCCACTAACGTAATTTCAATTGTTGTTGGCGAAATTCTTGTATATGGTAAGGTTATCCATTCAACCGTATTCGGATTAAATTTGTAATAGATTGCGTTTTCTGGAATAATTTCGGGATAGGTTAACTGCACCGTTGCTTCAGTTTCATTTTCTGTTAAGTTAATGGTGTAGGAAAATAAATCATAATTGAAAGCTTGCTGTGGCGTGTCAACAGTATTTTTTGACTCAAGGAAATTAAACGCGGAGAACACTCCATTGTTAGTTGTTGCTGTTACTGTTTGTTGACCTTGCTCATTTGTTAACGTTGCTTCAACACTTCCTGTATTTACTCCAGTAATAGAAGTTGTAATTTCAGGAATAAATAATTGCAAAGGATCAACGATTTCGCCGTTTACTTTTCCATCATCATCTAACACGCCATCTTGTACTTGGAGGATGAGTTGTTGACGGTCCTCACTAATTCTAAATGGAACTGCACGGTCTTTTCCTTCAAATTCTTTCCAGAGAAGAATATCAACACCTTCAGGAAGTGTGAAAGGTAGAGAAAGAATGACTTCCGTTTTCTGGCCCAAATCCAGACTTGAGATAATAAAAGACATCTCGAGATCTTCAGATACAGAAAACTGAATTGGAATTCCATCCATAGCTTCCAGTGAAAACGTACCAAGAGAAGTACTATCTTGCAATGTTGTAAAGAAGGTTGAATTCATACGAGTCTGATTCTGAACTGTGAAGTTTGTGCTTAAAGAAAAAAGCTCATTCTCCACATACATAGATGTTTCCAATTGGTGCAAACCTGGTTCGGTGACGAAAAAAGAAGTTCCCTCCACAAGGTAGGGCGCGGCAGTAGGAGGAATATGATAGGCAAATACTGAAGCAGCTTCAGGAACATACGTAAAACTCACTTCATCTCCAATAAAATACACATCTTTATCAGTGAAGACACCACGCTGCTCTTCTTCAGGTTCACTTATTCTGATATAAAATTCCATTTCATTTGGTCGACCATTAAACTGAAACATTTGTGTTCCATCAATGACGATGTTGGAATCGGTTAGCGAGTAAGACAAAGGGATAAACGATTCAAATTTTGTTCTCGTATACGCTTGCGTAGCTTGGGAAAGCGAAAATGGAAACTCGGCAGTTAAAATAGCAAGATCATCTGCTTGCAAACCTACAACGTGCACATATAATTCACCGTTAATTAAAGAAACTTCATCAATGCTTCCTGCTGGAATGCTTAACTGCAAAGGACCAATATCAGTCTCATAAATATACAAAGGATTCTCAGAAGCAAAACGTCCCGAAAGTTCAAGTACTTCTTCTTGATTTAATTCTGGAACAGTAATTGCAATTTTACTTTGTGTTACAAACTCATACGGATAATCAGGTTGCAAAACAAAATCTTTGATAGGAAGTAAAGGAGTTTTTACAATCACATTTTCATAGGTCTGAGTAAATTCAGTTTCTAAAGTAATCGTACGTTGCCACAAATCATTTTCTACAGATTCATCAACAGTCGCAAAAATAGGATCAGTCTCATAGATAAGTGAATAAAAACCTTCACCGTCTGTAAAGAGTACTTCCCAAGAAACAGGTTCACCAAGTACGATGGGTTTTCGACTCGTACTTACTACATCATAATCAGCACCAGGCAGGGTAAAAGAAACAGATTCAGATGCAGAGAAAATAGGGGTTGCCACAAGCAGGGTTGAGAGAACTAGGACTAGGATAAAGAAAGAAATTTTACTCTGCACACGAGCATTTTTTGTACGCATTAACACACCCTAATTTATTCAAATCACAAAAAGAAGAATACTACTAACCCCTCTTTGACAAACCCTGCAAGGTTTAATGGTTTGGAGACACTTTCACTTATAAAGTTAGTGTTGTAATTATGCAGTGGGAATG
>CAZHNR010000090.1:0-3390 GCA_964534065.1 uncultured Methanosarcinales archaeon | reverse complement strand
ATTCGAAAAAAAGATACAGGTACGGGCTGTGAAACTGAAGAAGTACTAAGTTACTTTGGTAAGGATGTGCAGGATGTTATACATACTTTGCTTGCAATGGGAGAAGTCTATGAAATAAAAGCCGGCGTGCTTAAAGTTCTTGAGTAATTATTTTCTTTGAATACACTCTAATTTCCTTGAAGACTTTGAAAGCCGAACAAGTCTATCTTTTTGCACCACATAATTATCTTCAATGCGAATACCTCCTTTAGAAAAATACTGAGCAGGTTCTATCGCAATACACATATGTTCTTGCAAAACTTCATGACCTAAATAAGGTCGTTCATGTACTTCAACTCCAATACCATGTCCCAAAGCATGTATCATAGAAAAACTTGTTTCAATTTCTTTTACTCCAGCATACACGTGTGATTCAATCACATGAAGCTCATGCAACACTTGTTCGTATTGCTTAATCTCTTTACTACTTGGAGTACCGATATAGACGGTGCGAGAAAGATCTGCACAGTAGCCTTTCCACTTCACACCCATATCAATAATACAGAATCCTTTCAGTACTAAAGAACGATCAGTAGCCTGGTAGTGTGGAAGTCGACTATGCCAACCACTTGCAATAATAGGAGGAAAAGACGGTTCAACACCAAGATCAATCATTCGTTTTAAAAGATATTTTTCAACCTCTTTTTCATAGCGCGCAGTGCGTAATTGCACTTTTACTTCTTCTAGTAATTCCTCAGTAATTTTGGCTGCGTGTCTAAGGTACTGCACTTCTTCCTTGGATTTGATTTGTTTTCTTGCTTCTATTGCTTCACTCACATCAACAAATTTAATTCCACGAAAAGTTTTTTTAAGTGTGTCATACGTGCGTTTACTCACTTCAGAAAAACACAAACCTAAGGTTTTTACTTTTTCCTTTTGCACAACTTCTTTGACTTGTCCACGTTTTGTTAAATGTACATACTTTTCACGAGTATTTGTGGGTAAACCTTCAAGGCTTGATACAAAAATAATACGTTTTTTTCTTTTATTTTTAAAAAATAATCCGTAGGCATAATCTCCTGTATAACCAGTCAAATATTTAAGGGCAGTTCCCCTATCTTGCTCAGTATGCAAAAGAAGCACTGCATCACATTCAGAAAACAACAGGTGTCACCCACACTTCAAGAATCGCAGAGAATAAAAGTATTCCTAGACTCAGTAATAATAAATCAGAAGTATCAAGAACGATATGCTCAAATTTTTTTCCTTTGAAATCATGTCGGATAATTGCAATGGAAATAATTCCTCCTGCAAGACCCGCAACAAAATACGCAAGAATTTCAGGTATACCATGAATCGCGTATTTTAATAATCCAATTGTAGCCGTGCTTAGATACGCAGCAATTTGATCAAACCCGACGAGGTTTGCTGCTGCAGCAAAATTACTTCGCATATAATTACCTATGGCAACCCCTATCACACTGGCATTCCATGTGAGAATAAAAATAGCACCTGCACCGTAGAGAAACGAGAAGATAATACAAAAAATAAGCACTTTGACATTATTAAAAAAAATTCTTGTAAACATATCAAAATTAGTCATTTGCACCGTTTCAGTAGCAAGACCTGTTGCTGCACCGTTAATTTGAGTGAGCGTTGCTTGCTGACTACTAAATATATCGCCGACAATATCTCCTGGTGCAACCACGTAGAAAAACACTGTACCAAGTACCACTCCTAAAAATAACGCCATAAATGCTTTGAGTGCTTTTCCATGTTCTTTAAGCAGTGCAGTTTCATGAAAATCACTAATATCTTTTTTTTCTTCAAGTTTAATAATTGCAAACATTAAAGGAATACTTGCCATAACAACAAAGAAGACGTATACAATACTTGCGTACTGAGGAAAGACATAATGGGCAAAAATAATTGCTAAACACGTAATGAGAAAACCAATACCAATGAGCACAGCAGGTTTTTGTTCGGCCTTTGTAGCATTTATCAAGGACTCCAGTACCATATGGCACCTTCTGAGGGAGAGTTATTTATAAAGGTTATTTTATCGGATACGTAGTAACAGAAATCCCCGCAACACGGATAAGTTGGAATGGAACTTGTTCTCCAAGCAATACCTGTAAGGCAATACGCGTTTGTATACTTGCCACCATGGTTGTTGTTGTTGCAAGAACACCACTATCTGCACAGTGCGTGTCCGTAGCATGTTCAGGGTAAATATCTGCGTAGGAACGATCTTTTCCATTAAGAGCAATCACTGTTCCCTTCTCTTGAATAGCCGCACCGTGTACCCACCAACAATCGTGAGTTGCACAGTAGGTATCAATATATCTTCGAATCGCATGCGTATCCAAGCCATCAATGAACAAGTCACAAGACAACGCTAATTCTTTTGCTGAAGTAATATACTTTGCTTGAGTTTGTATCTTCGCTTGAGAATTAATAGCAAGCAAATGAGATTTGAGAGCCTCGACCTTTTTTTTACCAACATCTTCTTCAGTGTAGAGGTGCTGCCGTGCTAAATTATGGATTTCAACCGTATCACCATCAATAAGAATAAAATTACCTACGCCCATACGTACAAGTAAATGAGCTACAGCGCTACCAAGAGCTCCACAACCAATAATTGCCACAGTTTTTTTCATAAGAGTGGTATCTGACTGCTCACCAAGAACAATGCGTTGCCGTATGTATTTACTTTGCATAGAGGATGTAATGCAAGAAACGTTTAAAAGTTCTTCTTCTTTTCCTCTCGTTCTATGCATATATTTATGGAACGAACTCAAGAAGCGACCGAGCTAGAATTCACAGGATCAGCAAAAGATCTTTTGGACAAGCTCCATATTTGTGCAGAAGATGTGCTTATTATTAGAAATGGACAACTCGTGACTGAAGATGAATCGCTTGAAACAACAGATAGTATTAAACTTCTCTCTGTAATAAGTGGCGGGTGAAGCGGGGAGCGGGGTTTCGGTGAGCGGAAAAAGCACCATCTGTGTTCGGTGAGCATAATCTGTGAGCAGGTATTCAGGGTTCAGGCATTATTTGTGCTGGCTTTGGGTGAACAGTATCTGGGTTCGGGCTTTCTGGGTGTGGAAAAAAGAATATTTGACGAGTAATAAAAAATGAAATGCGAACAATGTGAAAAAAAGGCGATTTCTTCTTCTCCTGCCTTATGTCCAGAACATTTCGATGCTTTCTTTTTAGCTACTGTGCAAGATACGATTAGCAGGTATAAGCTTTGCACAAAAGAAGACAAAATTTGTGTTGCGGTAAGTGGTGGAAAGGACAGTTTGGCATTACTTGATGTACTTACACGCCTAGGCTACACGGTTGAAGGTTTGTTCATTCATGAAGGGATTGCACATTACCGTGAAGCAAGCGAAGCAGACCTTG
>CAZHNR010000089.1:0-3454 GCA_964534065.1 uncultured Methanosarcinales archaeon | reverse complement strand
AGCTAGAAGATAAGTTGGAAAGAACTTTCGTTGATGTGATGTATGATAGCATACCTGGAGTACTGCTTAGCCCGTATAGAGCACCAGTGCATAAGTTAGAAAGATAAAATTAATTCTCGATGCGTACTACGTTGAGAAATTGTTTGCACCCCTTAAAAGTTTACTTATTGTAAACTTTTGGCGGCGGTATAGGTGGGATTTCTTTGTCTTTGAAGCAATAATCGTAGAAATCGCATTGACCAGTAGACCATTTGCACAGACCGCTTACTTTCTTTGGGAAATCTGCGATATTATCTGTATCTTCAGTGCTTGCATGAATTTGTTCGATATGGAACTGTGCATGTTTTACCAGCTCTTCATTGACGGGGAGAGTCATTTCGCCGTGTTTTAAGAAATAAATTCCTACTTCATCAGGAAGTTTACCGTGTTTGTCTTGATACAGAAGGGCATAAATTGCAAGTTGTAATTTGTAGGCATCACTAATTTTTGCACGCTTAGATGTTTTATAGTCCATGAGACGAACTTTACCATCCCAATGTTCAATAACGTCAATAAAACCTTTGACATAATACTCCCAAGAGAGATATTCTTCCTCTCTGCTTGGCGTAATTTTTTTGAAGGCTTCAACAAAGGTCATGCCATTATGTTCTATTTGCTCATGAATACGGCCAAGTATGATATCTAAGTAGTTAAGGAGCATACGTTCAGTCTCTTTGTAATACATAGAAAGCTCTTGATCAGTCATGTCAAGTACTGCCAAATCCTCTTTTGATTCGTTCCAGTATTTACGTAGAAGTTCAGTGACAATAATTTTTAGATTATCTTCATAATTATCTGCAATAACATCGGGCAAGATATCATAAAGATGTTCAAGAGCAAGATGGGCAACATTCCCTCGAACTAAATGAATAGATGGAGAAGTTCGCATCTTTACTTTGTATTGATAGTAATATTTTCGAGGACATTGTAAGTAGACATTAATAGAACTTGGAGATTGCATTCGTTTCTTGGCCACTTTATTTCACTTCGCTGCATAATCTGACAAAATCCTGTTAGGACTTAGCCATTTATTTCATATGATAAAGTTATTTTCTTTGATTTAAAAACGTGATGGGTAGGTGACTAGTGTGTGTTGTGACAATATTTATATACTCGTTTCTTTATAAACAGACATATGGTGAGACAAGACCTAGTTGACTGGGCGAGAACACAAAAGAGTAAAGGCTATACTTCTGAACAATTGATTAACAGTCTTATGGAACATGGCTATAGTGTAGAAGAAAGTCATCATGCAGTATATATTGCTTTTAGGCCGCCAGAGCCTGCACAACAGCCTATTTCTACAGTGGATACTTCGCAATCTCCAAGTCAAACAAGACACCATCATAAAAGTCCTGTAGTGTTTGCTGTCGTGGGTGTTATTATTATCGTACTTGGTATTACTGCAGCGCTTCTTATTTTCTCTAATAATGCTGAAAATGTAGCACCTGCTATCTCTGATGAACAACCTACAGAGGAAAGTCTTGCCAATAATAATAATAATAATAATAATAATAATAATAATAATAATAATGATGATGATATAGATGCTGAAACGCTTCCGCTTCTCAATACTTCTGATCAAGAAAATTCTTCTCAAATTGAGAATGTAACTGACAATACTGGTGATAATTGTAATGCTTTTCCAACTAAGCTTGAAACCTGCTCTCCGTATGTTTGTGATGTGGAGCAAGGAACACGAACAATCAGAAGTACCATAGCTGGACTTGATACGGACGGTTTCTGCTCGTACTCCTCAAGTGTTGTCGGTGAAGGAGACTTTTTAGTCTGTAATTATCCTGAAGATCTTCGCCTTATTATTGCCCAGCATGAAAACGATTTACAAAATGATGTGTTAAATGCAAGTTATCTTTATGCAGGAGAAGAAATTGATCCTTATGGTTACGCATTTGAGCAAGGTTATTGTAACTCTGTATAAAGTTGTTTAACTATTTCATACCTCTTTCTTTCTAATTGTAGTATGTTACACCTTCAGTAATTGTATACTTTATATTTTGCCGTAAATTTTAAAAACCTCTTTTACCAATAAGGTATTGGAGGGATACAATGCCATATGAAAATAATAATGACTTGCCAAGCTCAGTAACTGATAATGTACCTGAACACGGACAAACAATTTATAGAAAAGCATACAATAACGCTTGGGATGAATATGAAAAATCATCTGATCGTTACGGTGATGCAAGCAGAGAAGAAGTTGCACATAAAGTCGCTTGGTCAGCAGTCAAGAATGTTTACGAAAAAGACGGTGATGACTGGGTGAAGAAATAATTCTAGATTTTGAGATTATCGATGCTCAAAATTTATGAATTTTTGGCAATTTGAAGGTCATCTGCAGTGTGTAAATCTTATTCTTGCACTTGATCAGATTTTTCTGCTGAGTTTGAGTAAACTGGAAGTTGTTTAAATACATAATGAGTGGTTGACCACTGGACCACTAGCCATAATGTTTTTATATTAGTCTTATTTTGTTTTATTCTTGGTAAAAACTGTTGAAAAAGAAATAACTGAAAAGATTTTCACTAAGTCTGATGTATTGACTTTTATTGAATTAATTAAACAAGTTTATTCCGAGAGTACTTTTCCAAGTAAAAAATATTCGATTTTATTAGATTGTGCTGGTGGTGAATCTCATAATTTTGAATCTGAATTTGATAAAGAAGATTTGTTCGATTCAAAGAAAATATATCGGATTTCCATGAGATTTACTTCTTATAGTTCCGATCATTCAATATCGATTAATCTTAGTCAAGGTGCTCGTTATTCGCATAGCTCATATTCTGTTTCAGGTTTTGATGATTGGGTTGATCTTTGGATTTCTAAAATTGAACAACGCTTAGTTCCTGTAAAACCTCAAAATACTTATTTTAAGACTAATCTATCTCTTATTCATACTGTTATTTCTTTTTTTATTGGTTCTATTTTATTTTATTCTTTAGCTCCGCTTTTTGGTTTTGATGTTTTTAACACTTCGTTTAATATAGGGTCTTCAAATGATATTTTTCTTTCTATTATCTTAAGAATTGCTATTTCTTGGCTTATTGGTGTTTGGGCTTCCTTATTTTTTTGGTTTAATATGAAAGAGTATATTTTATCTTTGTGGCCTTCTACAGAGTTTGATTTTGGCCCTTCTCATTTTAAGGAGTATGTTGTCAGGAGAAATGTTATAAGTGCTTTTGTAACTGCTATTATAATACCTGTTTTGTTACAGTTATTATTTCTTATCTTTTAGTTATCGACGTCCGTAGCGATAAGTTTCATGCAAGCACTTGATTCCTGACTTCCAGTCAGTCAAGCACTTGAAATTTCATATTTGGATGTTTTCATTGGAGTGGACAATCTTCCTATAAGTTTTTAAATGCCTCTTCGTCTCTTGTTCAATACATGGGTTACG
>CAZHNR010000088.1:468-3501 GCA_964534065.1 uncultured Methanosarcinales archaeon | reverse complement strand
TTGTGCAGAGAATAAAGAATTATACGCAGGAAGATTTGATATGCGACTTCCTTCTCTATCATCATTATTTACCGGCGTAGGTGCAAAGATTATTGAAATGAATGGAGTCACCGGGGAACCTATACAGATGTATGATGATAGACATTCACTTGGTTTTGCTATCAAAACACTTTACCAATTTTATGATAAAAGTTTTCGTATTGCAAAAATGCAAAAGAAGAAAAAAACCAATACAAAACATATTCTTTCTAGATACAAAACCTACTTGAAAGACATGAAAGAACTTAAACAACTTATGGGATAGAAAAGTACAGTACAAGTATACCAACCAAAGCAATAAAAATATTTCCCCATGTTGCTGGAATGATAAAAAGCAGTGCAAGTACTACCGGAAGAACATGCAAAGCAGCAACCACCATCAGTAAACGAATAGCCCAAGTCTTATTTTTTTTAAGTCCAACAAACCATTTTCTATAAAGCATAAACATCAAGGCACTTGCAATAAGACCGAGAGGAAGAAGCAACCATAATTGCGTCATCAATACTGCTTGAAGAAAAATAAGAAAGGTAGCAATCACGCCAAGTATCATAAATATCATGAAAGGAATTGAGTTTTTCATGAAATCATCGCCTCCACAATAGGTGTTGCATTTCCAAATAGTTGACCATGTCCACCTACATAATACACCAAGTCACTATCCTCAACTAAAGTGATTCCAACCTCACTTGCCTTTGGCAATACTACAGTATCTTCGGTGCCATGAATAAAACGTACAGGAACAGTCAAATCAGAAAGAAGAGAATACATAGCACGTTGGTCAGCATCCAAAAATGAACGTAGAAATCCGTGACGTTGCGCCAAAGAAAATTCTGTTGAAGCGAAAGCACCAGGATACACCAGAAGCAAGGGTGCAGTAACAAGATACCTTGTTGTTTCCATAACATGTGAGCGCGTATGGCTAGCTTCAGGAATACTTACAGGAGCTAAAAGATATAATTTTGTTGTACGCTCAGGATAATCATGAGCAAATTTTGTAGCAACAAGGCCACCCCATGAATAGCCTATGATTTCAGCTTCAGAGATATTTTTTGCATCCATAAAACCCGCAATGAACTTCGCCTGAGCGTAACCATAATCATTCGTATACATGCTTGACTCACCAAAACCCACCATATCTACTGCGTACATAGTGTGATTTGGCAGTAAACCTGCAAAAGAATCAAAATTTTCTTTTCCACCTGGAGAACCATGGATTGCAATCAAAGGAATTTCCCCATCACCAATTATTTTGTATGCAATAGTTTTCCCATCTACTTCCATTGAAAGATCTGGTTCAGGTGTAGGCGTCAAGATAACTTGCGCACTTGCCAAGATAAGAAGTACAGCTACAACCAGATAGACTCGTTTATCCATGCGAGGATTACATGAAGTGCAATTTATAAAACCTTAGCAAATTGCAGAAACTTTAAATACAGTCATTTAGACCAGAAAAATATGAATATTCGCGCACTCATAGAAGATAACGTTCTTTTACTTGATCAAGATATTTCCCTGCTCAAAGAGCTTTCTGAAGAATTGTATGTAAAAAGTTTTCAGCCCTACCATGCAAGTATTGGTGAGCAATACCGTCATGTACTTCGTCGCTATGAAGATATTCTTTCCTTTGACACCTGCATCGATTACACGCAACCAGAACGGGAAGAAG
This sequence comes from uncultured Methanosarcinales archaeon, assembly GCA_964534065.1. Lineage (GTDB taxonomy): Archaea > Nanobdellota > Nanobdellia > Woesearchaeales > SKGA01 > SKGA01. The sequence goes on along the minus strand of CAZHNR010000088.1, from coordinate 1,795 downwards.
AAGGATACAAAAAACCGGAACATGTGCAACGCTTGGAAACTGATAAGGAATATACTCTTCAGTATACAAAAGAACTCATGTGTAAATTACTTTCTCTCCGTGAAGATAAATGGGTTGATGTCATTGAAACTGCAGGAGAAAAAAAAGTCAAGGTACCTAGTACACTTTCCAGAGAACTAGCAGATGCAAGTAATCATACTGTTCATCATCACGCAATGATTGCAACACTTCTTTCCCAAGAACACTTCACTCACCTTGCTCGCTTTCTTGACAAAGGATATGGATTTAATCCAGCAACAATTCACGCTCGAAAACACGTGTAGCCTACTTGCTCAAATTACGAATGACTCATGCTCCCTTTTTGTGAACCGAATCTAGCGTTTCTTTTCCAGCACAAGCACAGCAATAGCTGCAAGTAAAGTTACTACAGCGAGAAGAAAAGGATTTGCAAAACCCAGTACAAAGACATGTGACAGAAGAGCACCAAACATGAGTGCAATCGTTGCGTAGACACCCCATTTCATTGTTTTGGGCACTAGAATAAGTATAGCTACAATTAACTCTACCACTCCTAAAGCTATAATAGCGGCTGCATCAAGACCTAATTGGCCGAATAACGCTATCGAGTCAGGATGCAAGGTAAATTTGAAGAATAAGGTTTGTAGAAGAATTGCTGCAGCAAGGATCTGAGCGGCCCAACGGCCATACAGCAAATATTTTGTATCCATATAAGACATTTTAGGAACTTGAGTTTATAAACATTGAGGAAGTATAGGGATTAAAACAGCCGTATACAAGAAAATTATTTTGTTTTTACTACTTAATAGTAACATTTATATATTTGTTTCATTCAATGACAGTATGAAGAAACTACCACTCATTCTTGGCATTCCTCTTATTACGGCATGCAGTATGCTTCAGCCGACCAACCAATCAATAGAAATGGACAACAAAGCTTCCACGCAGGAAGTGCAACGATATCAAGTTAGTGCAAAAAATCATCAACAAGCATTCGCAAGTATCACAAGCGAAACTTCTGTTAAAAAACGAGATAGACACAAGTATCTTGAACTTCTAGCACAAGGCGTTCCTCGTGAAGCACTGACAGATATGAGCTCACAAGATATCCGCGACATATATACTTATGCAAATCACGTTGGAAATGTTCCTGTGGAGATTTTTAAGAACTACGATACACCATCCTACCTTATTGGACGCGAGTGGGCTCAAGCGCAACCAGAATACACACAAAGTATTGAAGATCTGCAACAACACATCATACATGAACTTGAAAAGAATACACATCTTGAACGAAACTATGGGAAAA
>CAZHNR010000088.1:0-458 GCA_964534065.1 uncultured Methanosarcinales archaeon | reverse complement strand
AAAAAATAGAAAGCAAAATTATGAACAAATCAGCGATGTGCAAAGTAAAGAAATTTTAGTTCTCATTGAGAAATACAGGCAATTCTTTTCAAGTGAAACGTCCTTTCCTCTTATCAGTGAACTAATGCAATCCGATAGAGAAGAAGGAGGCCTTCTCATTCCAAAAGGAAACAGTCTCCAATTAGTCCAAATTATCTCCAGCTACCAAGACAAACACAGTTATGATATTCGCATGTTTGAAAACTACGCAAGACATACCGGCAGCGTACACACCCACCTTCTTGAAGATGAAGTACCCGAAGCTATTGCAGGACCAAGCCTAGCAGACATACACATTCTCAATCAAGACAGCCAACAACTCAATCCTTACAAAATAGATGTTACTATTAGCCAAATAGCAAATGATAACAGCTACAACATTGACCTGACATTCTCTGACGTCATCTATGACTCCACCA
>CAZHNR010000087.1:0-3880 GCA_964534065.1 uncultured Methanosarcinales archaeon | reverse complement strand
CAAAAAGATTATGATCTTACTGTACACACGGTAGCTACAGATGAACAATTAAAGAACGTTCTTAAAGCCTCATCGCGTATAGATGCATTAATAATTGCAGGACATGGGAGTACTTCCAGTATTGAATTAAGTAAAAATGCTCTTTTAGATACTGCATACAAACATGTCGATGCACAACGAACGCGATTGTATGCTCTCCTCCATGAACGCTACGCTTCACTTGATAGCATGCCTTTACTTGACTGGCAAAAATTACATAAAGATATTCCTGATCTTGTTGATTCAGTGCGGGCGTATGATAGAAAAATATCTTTGCTTAGTCAACTCTATAATTTTCAAAACATTGATGCAAGTGACACGCATTTACCTGAGCTGTTGCATGCGTCACTGACAGATGATGCGCAGGTGCTTCTTTTATCTTGCTTGACTGCAAAAGATAGTACGAGTTTGGCGTATACCTTTGCGTCGTGGCTAAAACCAACGCAAAAACTTTATGCTGCTAATGAATCATTCAAAGTCGCGGATCTCGAGCTTCGTTCAACACTTCCTTTAGAACCAGTAATTTCTAAAAATGATACAGTTCGAACGGTAGCACTTCAAGGAACATACCTTTCTTGTCCTAAGTAAGTCTTATATACTTTGGAGTAATTGAAACACTATGGAATTTAAAGGACTGACACTGGACGATTTTCAAGAGCAGGCGATTCGCGCTATTGATGATGGACATTCTTGTGTAGTGTCAGCTTCGACAGGAACAGGAAAAACTCTTATTGCAGAATATATTATTCACACGCATTTGCCGCAAGGAAATACGATTATTTATACTGCACCAATTAAAGCATTATCTAACCAGAAATATAAAGATTTTTGTAAAGATTATGGAAAAGACAGTGTCGGTCTTCTTACAGGGGACACAAGTATTAATCCTGAAGGTCAAATTCTTGTTATGACAACAGAAATCTACCGGAATATGCTTCTTTCCAACGATCCTTTAGTCGACAAAATTTCTTATGTTATTTTTGATGAAGTACATTATATTAATGATATTCAACGTGGAGTAATTTGGGAGGAAAGTATTATTTTTTCCCCTTCACATATTCGCTTTCTCGCACTTTCAGCTACCATTCCAAATTACAAAGAATTTGCTGATTGGATTGCAAGCATAAAACATCATGAAGTCAAGACTGTTTTTTACGGTCATCGTCCTGTTCCTTTAGATCATAAAGTCTTTGATAAATTACTAGGGATGACAACGATTAATGAAATTCGCAGTGATAAATTACGTGATGAACAATATGATCATGTGATGGCAATTGCGAAGAAAAAGAAAGGAGGCAAGAAAAAATCTTCCTACAAACGCCTTCCTCCTCCGTATCATCTTGAGGTTATTCCTGAGATTGAAAATAAGCTTCCTGGTTTGTTCTTTTGTTTCTCACGAAAGAAATGTGAAGACTTCGCTGTAGAACTCTCAGCAAAAAAGAACTTTGTGTCAACGGAAGAATCTTTAGAGATTAATAATATTATTCGTAATCATATGACTGATGAGCTTGCAGGCATGGCAAGTACAAAAAAACTTCGACAAACGCTGAAGAAAGGTATTGGTTTCCATCATAGTGGTATGCTTCCACAGCTCAAAAATATTGTTGAGGAAATCTTTGGAAAAGGGTTGCTTAAACTTCTGTACACGACAGAGACGTTTAGCGTAGGAATTAATATGCCTGCAAAAACTGTTGTCTTTAACTCTGTTGAGAAATATGACGGAATTTCTATGCGTATGCTTAACGCTAAAGAATATTTCCAGATTGCTGGCCGTGCAGGTCGTCGAGGTATTGACACTGAAGGTAATGTTGTTGTTCTTATTGATAGACATTATACTGATTTGGATAAGCTTGAAAAAATATCTACAGTTGATGATGAACCAATTATTAGTCAGTTTAAACTCTCAACAAATACGGTGTTAAATCTTATTGATAATTTTGATGACGCAACTCAGGAAGTATTGCTCAAAAGTAATTTTGATTATTATGTGCGTACGAAACAAAAGAAAAAAGCTGTGCATATTATGGCAAGTTACCGCAACAAAATCAAACGTCTTCTCAAACTTAACTATATTGTAGAGGCTAAAGATGTCCAGCAGCAAGGTGGCTATGTTGAGTTAGAGAATGATTATTATTTGACGGATAAAGGTCGCTTTGCAAAATATTTATACAGTAATGAAGTGGTGCTCACTGAATTATTTCACTTAAAGTTTTTGGATACCTTTTCAGACTTAGATTTGCTCACACTTCTCGCAGCGATTGTATATGAAGAACGTCGGCTAGATTATTTTATGATTAAAGGCAGTGAAGGAATTTACAAACGTATTATGACGAAGTTGCATGGCACGACAGTCTTTGAAGATATTAATAAGATGCACTTAAAGCGAATGGTTAATTTTGTTCGTGCATGGGCAACTGGCGCAAAATTTAGTGAGCTCATGAAATTTTCTAACTTGCAGGAAGGAGATATTATTAGGTTTTTTAGACGTCTCATTGATACGATAACGCAATTGCAACATGCAACGAATGATGAACAACTCAAAGATAAACTGCAAGAATTAATTAAGCGAATCGATAGAGATCTAGTTGCAGATATCTAGTGAAATCTTGTTGAATATTCGGCTCGCTGCATTGGAACTGCATGTAATTTGTAAGTATCGTGTATGTCTTTGAACGCTGCCGCTTCTTCGTATTGTTCTTCTTGTATCTTTTGAAGTTGGGCAGTCAGTAATTTTGCCTTTGTTACAATACTTGGGGCATAGCTAAAAAATACATCTCGTTTGCGCAGTTCTGCATGAATATCAAAGAATCCGTCGCCTGAAGGAAACATGCCTTGCGGTAAGTGTTCTCGTTCTAAAAAATACAGTTTCCTTTTGATAAGTTGCGCACTCGTATCGAGTTGACGTTGCTCACTCTGTGTAGAAACAAAATATTTCATGCTTCTGTATTTTTCGTATTCGTGCACGTACGCTTCTGCAAGGTTCTTGGCTTGAGTATAAAGGATTGTAGGTTGTTCGTGTAGAGTTCTGTATTTTTTCCCTTTGTACTTTGAGAATGAGAATTCTTTGTGTAAAAGTTCTTTTGCTGCTAAGTTGGCGAGCGTATCTATTTTTTGCACAGGTTGTACGTGCTCTTGCAGTGCAAGATTTGTTTGAATGTAAAGATCATGGAGCTCCTGTTCCAATCCTTCTTTCTCAATCCATGTGAGTGCCTTGGCGTAGTTTTTCGTGAGAAGTAAATGCTTGTATTTTTGAGACTTTGTCATTGGATGCCTCTTATGTTGTCACGCAGCTGGGAAGCCATTTCATACTGTTCTTGATTGACAGCATACTGCAAATGATCTAGTTTGAGTTCATTAAGTTTTTTTGCCACATAGCTGTGCGTAAATTCTTCAAATGAAGTGTACTCTTTGCCTTTCTCATTGAGTGGATAAATAGAGTCAAGCCCGTAGCTAAGCAAATACTCTAGCCGTTGTTCACTGACAGGTTGCGCGTCAATAATATAACCTGGATAGGTTTTGTCATGAACATAATAGAGATGATGAGTAAGTAAAGGGGTAAAGAGAGTTTCTGCAACGCTATGTCTGATACTATCGTACTGTGCCAACAGTGTTGATGGAAAGCCGTATTCTTTGAGATATAATTCTTCATCAAGGAGAAGTTCGTGAAATGCTTGTTCAATAATCGTGTCAAATTGCAAGGTAATATGTGCAAAACTATGTTCAGGAAGTGCTCTGATATTTTGTTCATAAAATCGAACTGCATCAACGTATTGTTTTCGCTGGAGAAGTGTATTCATCATGTTAATTTCATTCATGAGTCAAACCCTTTGAGATAGTTGCG
>CAZHNR010000086.1:0-3959 GCA_964534065.1 uncultured Methanosarcinales archaeon | reverse complement strand
CTTACTTGGGCAAAACTCACACCAGAAGCATTTACTTGAGAAGGTGTTGAACTATTAGTTCCTAAGCCTCCACCATTACCGAGCTGACCATCAGTGTCATCGCCCCAACAATACAAGGAACCGTTCACATGCACCGCACAACTATGATCAATTCCAACTGAAACCATGCTAAAATTATAACTTCCTGAAACATCAACAGGAGAGAATTCATTTCCTAAAGTTGCTCCGTTTCCAAGTTTACCATTCGCTTCACTTCCCCAACATCGAATAGTACCATTGCCAAGTAAGCCACAACCATGATCTGCTGCAACTGAAATTCCTCCGTTCGCTACAGTGTAACCAGATTTTGTTTGACTTGTCGTATTCCAACTAAAATGATAGCCGCGCGCACCTGCATCATCTAAAAAACAACTTGCAATAGCTTGTTGTTCACCATCTGCTTGCAACGGATACACTGAAAGTGAGGGGGTTTCATTTGTTGCAACAGAAACACTTGCTTGCGCAGTAAATGTTTCAACACCGTCAATAATCGCCTGACAACTATACGTAATAATATCACCAGGTGCAGTTTGATCAAAGCTCGTTAGAGGTAAAAGTATATCTTGGTTAGTTCCTGGAACCAAAGGAGGATAGACTGTAGTAGCTATTGCATAACCAGGCGAACCTAGAGTGGTGAGATTTGTGGCAACAGGAATAACTTCAAATGCCTGATCATCATTACCATCTCCTACCTGACCATTGGTATCAACTCCCCATGAAAACAATGAACCATTTGTTAATAATGCGGTTGTATGCGTCACACCTGTAGAAATTTCTGAAAAAAGATGACCACCAAATACTTTTTCAGGTTCAACGCGTACACCTGTACCACCGTAACCTAGTCTTCCACCAGCACCTTGACCCCAACAAGCTCCAGAACCGTTAAGCAGAGTTGCACAAGTATGAGTTACCGCCACCTGTATACTCTTAAAGGTAAATGTGGAGTTTACAAGTACAGGGCTTGTTTCATTTTCTTGAGAGACAGAACTATCTCCAAGTTGACCAAAATTATTAATACCCCAACAAGATGCACTACCATTAACCAAAACACCACAAGTATAATAATTACCTGTTGAGATGGAAGTGAATGACCAGGATGAATTAATCGGCTGTGGTTCAAAAGCAGTATTCGCACCGTCCGGACCACCATCCCCAAGTGCACCTTCTAAATCATAACCCCAACAAAGTACGCTAAGATTTTCCAGCACACCACAAGAATGTGCTGTACCGGCATCTACACTAATAAAAGTATATCCGCCATTTACGAGAACAGGACTGTGTTCATTAGGTTCTGGGCCAGCAGCATTTCCATTACCAACCATACCCACGGTGTCACGACCCCAACAAGCAACACTACCATTAACCAAAACACCACAAGTATGTTGATTTCCAGCAGAAACAGATTGGAATAACCAAGTAGAATTTACAAGTACAGGAGAAGTTTCATCAGCTTCATCATCATCGCCGTCACCAAGTTGACCATAATCGTCACGACCCCAACAAGCAACACTACCATTAACCAAAACACCACAAGCATGTTGGGATAATGCACTTACACTAGCAAACTTCCAAGTAGAATTTATTGGAAGAGGTTCATATTGAGTAGTAGTTGGAGCTCCATTCCCAAGCCTGCCAAAAGAATCATCTCCCCAACAAAGAACGGTTCCGTTTGCGTCAAGTGCGCAGGAAAAATCATTACCGCCTGCAATACCTCCTGAAGGAAGCACGTAGCCTGAAGATTCCGTCATACTAGCAATATCTTGTTCAAAATAATAAGAAGTTGGCCCTAAAGTGCTATTCACCGCACAAAGAGCAAGAATAGTATCTGCATTGCTTGGCTGTTGCGGTGAAACAATAAGTGCCGGTGAGAAAGATTGCACGTCAACTTCAGTAATCGTGCCGTTGACATAACTTACATTTGGTCGCGTTAATGCATTCGTATAATTTTCTGTAAATGCGTTCCATGCATCGACTCGACTCCATTGTCGTTGACCATTGCTCATAACTTTACCTGTTTGCACAAGTTGTTGTTCGAGTTGTAACGGCGTCTGATTTGTCAAAACAAGACTTGCAATTCCTGCTACAACTGGCGTTGCGTAACTCGTACCAGAAACAACAGTGAAGGAATCATCATTGGCACGAACTTCTATATTTGCTCCTGGAGCTACAAGTAAATTTCCTGCAAATGAATTAGAAAAATTAGTAAATGTATCATTTTTGAAGCTCGCCCCAACACTTACTGCTTGCTGTGCACACGCAGGACTTGCTACGCTAGAACTTGAGGCTCCGTTACCCGTAGCTGCAAATACTGCAGTGCCATTGCTTACTGCATTATTTACGCTTTGCGCGAGAAGGTCTTCTTGGCAGTATCCAGCATAACTACCTCCACCTAAACTCAGACTAATAATATCAGCTTCTTGCGCTTGACAGGTTTCAATTCCTGCAATAATATCTGAAGCATAACTCGTTCCGTCATCATTAAGTCCTTTTACGAGAATATAATTTGCCCCAGGAGCAACTTCTGCAAATACAGAAAGAACTTGTGTACCATGTCCGTGCACATCAGTAATATTTTCTGTTGCGTCAAGCACATTACTACTGCTAGTAACACTCAAGTTGAAAATATCTGTTGCAAACCCTGTGTCAATTACACAAATATTTACTCCTGCACCGCTAATACCGCCGTTATGCACAAGATTCGTACGAGTAAGATTGACGGTCTCTGCAACGAAAGCCTGCACAGGTGTATCGACTGCAAGTTGTCCGGGTTCTAAATTTTTCAGAAGGAGAACAAGCGATTGCTCGTTCAGTCGTACCGAAGCAAGTCCAGATGCAGTAACTTGTTCTACCTCAATGTATTCCTGTGCAAGAGAAGCATCACTACTAAAATCAAGATAAACAGTTTCATCTTTGAGCGTGTCAGGCAGACTTCTTGCCCTTGCAGTATCTAATTTTCGTTCAAGTGTTTCTGTTCGCTCCACTCGGTTGAAAATACCTGCTCGGCCTGTTGCAAGAAGTGGATCTCTTGCGCGAACAAGATTGTTTTGTTTTTCTTTTACTACGACACGTTGTGAAGTCACATAGGATTCAATGAGTGGGCGAAGTTCTTCTTCAGGAAGATCCGAAGTAGATATCCAAAAAATTAATTCTTCACTTAAGGTATATTGTTCAAGAATCGGAGCAAGCCAAGTGGGTTGTTCAACAGTAACATTTGTCACAGTAGAATTAAGGCTTGCTCCGTCTTGAACGGTAATGGTAAATGTGTTTGACCGAAGTAAATCATAGCCGTTCGCCGCGTAGACAAATACTTCGTAGTATCCTGATTGCACAGGAGAAAATTCTACTAAACTACCATCCACTTCATAAGGAATAGCAGTGGCGGACAAATCATAAAAAACATCAGTACCAGAAAAATATTGACTCAGATTAAGTTCAAGTGTTTCATTAGTTATAAGAGAAATATTTTGTATATCCTGCACTTGCATGAGAGGATAGAATGCTTCATAAGCATAGGCTCTAAAGGTAAAGGCCATATCTCCTGTCACACGTATGATAAGATTTGCATTTTGTAAGCGTGGAAGCGTGCAGGTTTCATCACAGTAATAATCAAGTTGCACCGGCTCTTCAATTGTTTCGTTCGTTGCATTCACATTGCTTTCATTTTCTGCAGAAGGAGATGGAAGTGAAAGTTCAGGCATGATTGCTTCCCAGTTCTCGATTAAGTAGAGAAGTGATGCATTACTTAACGTTCCATTTGTTTGCAAGTATAATTCTTCTAAGGTCGGAGGAGTAAGAAGATTGAGTTGTGCAAGATAATCTAGCAAATCACTATCGTTTAGTTCTTCTGAATAGTTTTGTTCTGCAAGAAGGTTATCAATGTAAGATTGTAACAAGACATCATCAACTGTATCACCATCTAG
>CAZHNR010000085.1:0-3961 GCA_964534065.1 uncultured Methanosarcinales archaeon | reverse complement strand
AATGGATACTGATGAGGATCCTTACTCTGTCAAGCATGGTTTTTGGCACGCACATATTGGCTGGATGTTCAAGCCACGTGTGAGTACGTCGCCCTCTGATGTTCCGGACTTAGCAAAGAATCATTTAGTGCTGTTTCAGGAAAAGTATTATGCTGTATTAATTCTGGCAACGAATGTGCTTGTAGCTGGTCTTGCAGGAATTTTGACTGGTGATTTTTTAGGAGCGTTTCTTATTGTATGGATGCTAAGGCAAGTAGCAACTTTCCACACGACATGGTTTGTGAATTCAATTGCACATACCTTCGGTTCTCGAGGATACGCTAAAGAACTTTCTGCTGTAGATAATTATTTTATTTCCTTACTGACTTTTGGAGAAGGCTATCATAATTATCATCATGCTTTTGAAGCTGATTATAGGAATGGAATTAAATGGTATCATTATGATCCAGGAAAATGGTTGATTTGGGCATTTGACAGAGCAGGATGGGTCACGTACAAGAATGAAGTACAACATGTCGTAGTTATCAAGAGACTTGTACGCTCTGATAAGTCTTTACTTGAACAACAATTAGTTTCGTTTTCAACATATAAACAGGAATACTTCCAAAAACGTATCGACAAATTGTCTGATTCATTAACACAAACCTTGAAGACTTTGCAAGAAGTAAAAGCAATAAGTAAGACTAGGTATAAGAATCAAAAACGACTTTTACGAGAAGAACTAAAACTATGGAACGCACTCACAAAACAAATAACTCAAAACAGACTTCCGATGTAAAGTGGTTTGGTCTCAAACGTTATGGCTATGGCTGGGTACCTATTACGTGGCAGGGTTGGCTGGTCACGTTAGCGTACGTTCTTGTGATTGTGTACGCTTCACTGCATTTCAAAGAATCTTTGGAAGCAAATAATCCTACAGGTTATCTTTTGGTGCTTATTGTATCTTCAATTTTACTTATAGCTATTTGTTTACAGAAAGGAGATAGGCCGCGTTGGCGTTGGGGATAATTATTTTTTAGGCATCGGACATACACCGCCAGGACAGGCAGGAGCTACATCTGGTTTTGCAACCCAACCGATAGTTTGTAATCCATAATAGAGTTTGCATCCAATGCAAATGCCAAAGACACTTTCTGCCCAAAGAAGAAAGAGACAAAGTGTGCAAATACTTAACGGTGCCCATCCTTTTACTCCAAGAAGGAGTGCAAGAATAATCATAAGACTTGCCATGCCAAGTCCGAGGCTCCACGCAAATCTTTTTTGAATTGCTCCGCTCCATTCAGGTCGTTGATTTCGAACAATGAAGTGTCCGATTGCATAAAACGGTGCGTATTTTGGATTGAATATACGAATAAGAAATTCTACAAAAAATGCGAAAACAGTAAGTGTTAACCAAAAAAAGTTATTCAAAATAAGTGCTTGTACAAAAGTGAACATTCCTATGACAAGCATAATTCCTGCACCTGCCCTCGCGTCTCGTTCATTAAGAACGCCGTAAGGTGCTGGCTTTCCCTCAATATGCAGATTGGCAATACTTTCCCCGTACATAGATGATGTGAAGGTAAAGAGCTCTTATAAATTTGTGTGAGCTGTGGTGTTTTCACTTGGTAAAGCTTCACTACTTCACAAATGCGTATTATGTTGTAAGAGAAGTAAGTAAATAAAAAATAAAAAAAGCTACAAGCTCGTATGAGTAAGTATTGTCGCTTATTTTTTCTTATCTGCTGCCACTCGAGCAATCCAAATGGTTGCAAATACAGCAATAATAGTTACAAATATTGCATACACCCAAGGTCCTCCACTTGAGAGTTGACAAAGTGCACCTGCACCTTCAGTTCCACAAGGGCCAACAAATAATGCTTTAATTGCGTCGTTCCATGCCAGTGCTGCTACCAGACCAAAGGCTGCAGTAACTAATGCAGCTAGTTTTTCTATGACTTCTTTTTTCATATCTATACCTCAGAATGTTTGTTTTGAGAAAATTATGTATTTAAAGATTTGTATTAGGGGATACGTTTCTGTTCTTTGAAACATTTTTCGCAGTAGACTTCAGGATGACGTGGTTTGAACGGCAAAGTAAATTTTTTCTTACAGTACACGCAAACAACTGGAGTCATATCTTTTCGTGCATTACCTTTCTTTTTTTCTTTTGAGAAATTAATATGGCTGTTTAGTTCTATAGCTTCCTTGCGGTTCACTTTTTTACTGCGTTTACTGTTTTCATATTGTCGAAAGCTCATAGGTCACCTAGATGTACTTGATATATTTTTTTAATTGCAACGGAGCATCCAGTGGTAATCCAACAGCGTGATCGCTTACTACAAAAACGCAGTAGCGGTCTGTTTTGGGGACTCCTTTTTGGACATTGGTTGAAAGAACTTGTTTTTCAAAGGTATCCATGACTGCAAAAAAGCCTTCGACATCTTTGATTTCTATTTCTTTTCCATCAAGTAGCATAATGACTGTTAAGCGCAGAGTATTTATAAATTCTTTTCTTGTTCTGCAGGTTATGGCTCTCTATTTCGCCCCAATCAATCTCCTAAGTAATTTTGTCTATCGTCATATTGTGCTCCAGTGCGGTGCGGATTACGTGTTCTCAGAGCTTATTCTTGTTAAGGAACTGGATAAGGCGGTACGTGATGATAAGTTGCAACTTATTCCTGAAGATATTTCAAGAACTATTTTTCAAATTGGGGTAACTTCGCCTGAAGAAGTATTTACGGGTGTTGCTTTTGTAAGGGAATATGTCCAAACTCCTCTTGAAATTAATATTAATATGGGTTGTCCGCAGTCTACCATGCAACAAACGAAAGTATGCGGGGGACTACTTCTTGATACGAAGTTGATGGGTAGCTTGGCTGCTGCATTGGCTGAGGCAACTCGAGGAACTTCGACAGTTCCAAGCATAAAGATTCGATTAGGAACTGATCCTGACACTATTCTTGTGGATGAGTATATTCAAGCTGCAAGGGATAACGGTGTAAAGAAAGTATATATTCATGCAAGAACGCTCAGGCACGGCTATCATAAGCCAACTCGCTATGAGTTTTTCTCTGGTTTGCGGGAAAAATATTCTGACATGCAATTGGTCTTTAATGGTGATGTTGATAGTTTTGAGGCTTACAAGTCCATTGGTGCTGGTGACGTGCTTATTGCCCGTGCTGGTCTAAGTAATCCGCTCGTGTTTGAAGATATTAAAAATGAGGTTTCTTACGGTGATGGACCCTACAGTCCTGAAGTGAAAGATCCTAACTTACTCCGCTTCGAAGATGTGCGACTCACTCCCAAAAAAATTGCACTTATCCGCTCATTTCTAGATGCTGCTGTCTTGTACAACCTACGCACTCGCCTGTACCGAGCAAACATGAAATGGCTCACAAAAGGTGTGACCGGAATTGCGAGTTTGAATAAGGCTTTAAATTTGAGTGAAAGTCCAAAAGAAGCTAAGCAGTTATTTGAAACTTGGCTGAGTGAGCATAAATATTTATAAACCTCCTTACCGTCCTTCTCCCTATGCATGAAAAACTTATCGCAGTACTACAAGAGACCTTTCCTGATTATGAATTAGACTATACTTTACTTCTTGAAAAACCAAAAACTCCTGAACACGGAGATATCGCTCTTCCAGTCTTCACTCTTGCAAAAAGCCTACGTAAGAGCCCGATGCAGATTGCAAAAGACATGGCAGACCAGCTTGCTGGAAATCTTCCTGAAAGTATTAAAGAAGTTACAGCAGTAGGTCCGTATGTGAATTTTCGTCTTAACGAAGAAAACCTGGCGCAAGAATTGTTAGATAAAGATGGTGATGGAAGCCTTATTGACCCTTGTTCTTTGCACGCGAACAAAACATCGCAGACTGTTTTGTTAGAGTGGCCTTCTCCAAATTCTAACAAGCCTTTGCATATTGGTCATGGTAGAAATATGCTGATGGGAAAAAGCCTTGCAAATCTTCTAGAAAAAA
>CAZHNR010000084.1:0-3989 GCA_964534065.1 uncultured Methanosarcinales archaeon | reverse complement strand
TATCTTTTTCGTATTCATCAGCAAGGCGAGAAAGCGTACTTTTGACTTTATTCACGTCAAACATAACTGTTCGGCCATCACGTTTTGTTACTTTGAGTTTTCCCATTAAGGATTTTTCTACATTTGCCTGCCGTGCTACTTCTCGTTCTTCTTTTCTTCGTGCACGGTAAATGATGTATTCTTTGGAAATAGTAATAAGATCGTTAAGAATAAGATGTTTTTCTACTAGGTCTTGGACATTTTCTACGTTCGGGTAGAAATCAGTAAACCTAACTTTAATTTCTGAGACAATATCTGCTACGAGAGCATCAATAATTTTTTTGTCCAGCTGTGAACTTGTTGCACGCACCGCGTGAAGAATTGCATTTTTAATCCGATCAGAATCGAAGGGTACGACGTCCCCTGTACGCTTTATTATCATTAATTGTTCCATCACATACACCTTGTAAAACACTACATCTAGTGTTTGTTCCATTACTGAAACACTACATCTAGTGTCTTGTTGATTTGGCGTCTTTATAAGTTTAGTGGAAAAAGAACAAATATAATTAGAACCTATATAATGTAAACCATGTATTCAAGTCAATAACATATCCTTATAACTCGTCAATACTAGGAACATAGGTTCCTTCGACATAAAGACCTTGTTTAGGAGCTTTTTTAGGTACTTGTAAGGCTTTCAACTCCATAGCTTTGGCAAACGAGATGTTTCCACAAGCCATACAATTAAAGTAAGGACCAAATTTACCTGCTCGTTGGTCCAGAATATCGCCACAAGCGCAGCGAATCAAAGGCATAGACTCTCGTTTATGATCCATACAGACAAGTAAACCATCGTCATTTTGCACCGTTGCTCGCTTTCCGCAAAAAGGACAAGTATCTTCTCTTGACTGCCCGTAAGTCTTTTTCATACGCATAAGGTGAAGCAAAAACTTCTCATTTAAAAAGGAAACGGTTCAAAGTCCTAAAAAATAAGCTTATGAGTAAAAGAACTATATCCACAAGATTTTTAAAGAAAAATCATACTCTTGACTCTATTGGGGAAATACACAATGAAAAAAACTATACTATTCCTATTCGTAATTGCTGCAGCCTTCCTTGCTGCATGTAGTGGTAACGGCGGCGCATCATACTATATTCCAAGCACAGAAGCAAGTCCTGCAGTGCAAAACCTAGCAATGTGTCTCACAGAGAATGAAGCTATTATGTACGGTACAGAATGGTGTCCGCACTGTAAAAATCAAAAAGAATTATTTGGTAGCGCATTTGCAGATATTATGTATGTAAACTGTGAAGCAAATCCAAGTGCGTGTAATGCAGCTGGAGTCCAAGGTTTCCCAACATGGGTTATTAATGGACAGCGATATAGTGGAACACGGCAACTTGCAGAACTCGCTGAGTACTCTGGTTGTTCCCTTGCTCAGTAAAAATGGCAACCATAATCTGTGATGACAAAGAATACGCTGTTCCAGATATGAGCCCTCTGCGTGGCATCTGTGAAGATGAACTCGACGTAGCTTTTGGCTGTAATTCTGGCTACTGTGGCATTTGTCAAATTGAAATTCTTGAAGGAGAAGATAATCTTGACGACTTAACAGAAGCAGAGCAAGATCTCGGCATGAGCAAGCACACGCGTTTTGCTTGTCAATGCAAAATTAAATCAGGTAGAGTAAAGATTCGGGTGTGATTTCTTTTCGAATGTGAAACAAGGCTCTTTATGCATGTTCCACAGCTCTTTCCATCCTGTATCACCTACCAACAAATCGAAATCGTCACACTGAAGTGTAAAGCACTGTTCTAGATGCTTGAAGATAAGAAATTTCCCAAGGTTGGATAAAGTAGCATCATATCCTCCGTTAAGAACATAGTAATTATTCTTATAGACAACCGCCACTTCTACACCTACCAACACACCCTCTTTTTTCACTACAAGCGTTTGAATGTTTCCCAGTAAAGCAACAACGTGGAAAAAATCTCTGACTTCTTGACAAAATTGCTCATCCGTATAATCCGATTCACTTCCAAAACGTTTGCGATTAAACTCCATGAACTCTTCAACGTAACAGACTTCATTGCGTAGCTCATATGTAAGGACTGCGTCAAGCTTCCTCATATCACTAACAAGATTCTTTCTGTGTTTTGAACTTAATGCTGTGAGATAATCTTGCATCGTTTTCCCTTGTGTAGGGTAATGATAGCGAAAGTCTTGAGAGACGAAATATTCAGGGTAATCAACCACTAGAGATGTTTTCATATCATGAATACGTACTGGAGGCAAAATATCTATTACAGACAAAAAAAGATCACGAGCAAACCAGAATGTTTTCATTTCAGGATACCCTTCTCCAAAGTAATAATATTTCCCATCCTTTTGACAGAGCGGCAAAAGACCATCTTCGAAAAGATAAAAAGCTAATGTATACTGGTCTAAAGGAGTAAAACAGCAGGCCACATCCCATTCTTCCCAGAGCGTTTGTTGAGGACTGTATTGCTGCCAAAGTAATTTGCAGCTATCTGCATCACTCACAATTTCATACTTCATTGTTCTCTCAAATACCCCCAATTGTGAAGTTTATCACTGTCTTCGTACCATCGGTCACCGATATCCTTGCGGTAATACATATGGGGAATTACTATGTTTTTGATACGGTTGTATACTTGTTGCTGTGCTTGTTTCATAGTAAGGCCAAGGCCCACCACAACTAACACTACTCCGGAAGAACCGGCAACTAGCCACTCTCCATTGACTTTTTTCATATCTTCTATATGAATACCTTCCATAATATTTTTCTTAAAATGAATAATAGTATCCTTGCTTTTCACAGCAAAAGTTTCTGGGTCATTGAAGGGATACGGAGGCATAACAAGACGAACTCCTACTTGAAATCCTTTTTTATATTTAAACTGAGAAAATTCTGCCGCAGCCAAACCCAGAAAAAATTCACCCATAGGCATCTGTATACCTTCCTGTTGTATAAATATTGTAGGATAACCAAAGCGAGAAGTAAATTCTAAAGGATATATGCCTTGGCTGTTAACAATACAATTCAAATCGATATATCCTACATAGTTTTCCTCAGCTAGCTTGCCTTCAAGTTTTTTCAACGTATTATTAAAAAGTTTATTAGGTTGACTCCAAAACATCGCCGTACCCATTTCACCAGTTGAAGGTCCTAAATTTCCAGGAAAAAGTTTTTTATGTTCAAAATTGACATTTATAGGATGTACAAATTGCTTTCCATTAAAAAAAGCTCCCACCGCAACTTCGACACCTTCAACTCGTTTCTGTAATTGAAATACAGGAATTTTATGCGCCCATGCCCTATGGTAATCCTGCAATACCTGCATAACATCTGAACCATCATCCTCTTCCCCTACGAATAATAATCCCTTCATATTTTGTGCTTCACCACTTGGCTTTATAACATACTTTGCTGGATGGGCTCGCACATACTCAACTGCTTCGTCAAAAGAGAGAAATTCCTTGTAGGGAATAATACTAATACCATACTTTTTAAGTTCTTCTTGACCATAACTTCGATCATCTTCTAATTTATCAGTATAAGGAGTTCCTCCCACAACCAACTTTCCCATAGACCGCATCTCATTTGCCCATTCACCCATACCAAGTACGTCATCGAATACAACAATATCTGCCCAATCCACGTGCTGTCTCCAATCTTCAACTTTTGAGACAAGCCCATCTAAAATATCATTATCTTCAGCATTTTTGACATAATAACGAACTTCATGACCTTCCTTAGCAACAGTCCATGCAGTGTCTCCTATGAGACTATCATACGTAACAAAGAGAAAATTCTTCTTTTCCATAGTCTTTAGGAGCAATACAAGTATTTAAAACATCTGGGTGTGAATCTCACCTCTTTTCTTTCTCACAATTACATAATATTTATAAACCAAAAGTGCGTAAATTCTTCACAGGGGGACATGAGGTACTCCTATTCATAATTACTAACGAGGAAACAATA
>CAZHNR010000083.1:0-4177 GCA_964534065.1 uncultured Methanosarcinales archaeon | reverse complement strand
TTGACAACAATGAACATTGTTGGCTAGAAGAAGATTGGGACTTTCAATGGGGATACGAACCAGTAGATGTTCTTGCAGGCGACTTTATCGGTCCAGCTCCAACAGGAACTGATGACAATGAATGGAAAAACTTCGATACTTCTACAGATGCAAACGGACAAGCGACTGTTGAAATTTATGACTTAAAAAACTTTAATCAAATCTGGATTCGAGAAAACTTGCAGGACGGATATGTTCCTTTTGCTAATCCTCCAGGAAGTTTACAAGACCCAGTAAGCGCAGAAATGCTGTGCCGAACAGATGTTTTAAACTTTGATAATTATGATTGGATTCAAAATATGCAGTACGGAGAAACCTACCACTGCGTAGCATTCAACGCACTTGAAGAACCAGAAGCAATTTGCGGTGACGGAATAGTCAACCAAGAAAGCGAACAATGCGACGGAACAGACGGCATAAGCATAGGTCAAGCATGCACCCCTATTTGTACAATTGTTAACCCAGTCATTTGTGGCGACGGAATAGTAGGAGGCATAGAAGAATGTGACAGCAGCGCACCAGAAGGATACAGCTGCACAGCACAATGCACACTAGAAGAAAACTTTTGTGGAGATAATATAGTAAATCAAGAATCAGAACAATGCGACGGAAGTGACGGCGTGGGTGAAAACCAAGAATGTTCAGAAAGCTGTATGCTTATCGACCTACCTTATTGTGGCGACGGAATCGTCAACCAAGAAAGCGAAGAATGCGATGGTTCATTTGACGGACCTAACTTATGTAGTAATCAATGTACAATTCTTGAACCTATTACCGTGCAAGCGCACAAAGTTGTCTGCGAAGCAGAAGAGTACTTACCAAACTGGGCACTTTCAGGAATGCAACCAACTGAACCAAGTATAATCGATGAAAACACTGCAGCAGATTTTGTTGCAGCAAATAGCGATCATTGTTGGCTAGAAGAAAACTGGGAATTCCAATGGGGATATCAACCAGTACCAAAACCAGCAGGTGACTTTATTGGACCTATGCCCGTAGGAGCTGCAAATAATAAATGGAAAAACTTCGATACTGCTACCAACGCAAATGGTGTTGCAACAGTAGAAATTTTTGATAAAAAAGGTTTTAATAAATTCTGGTTTAGAGAAAACTTGCAAGTCGGATATGTTCCTTTCTCTAATCCTCCAGGAAGTTTACAAGACCCAGTAAGCGCAGAAATGCTGTGCCGAACAGATGTTTTAAACTTTGATAATTATGATTGGATTCAAAATATGCAGTACGGAGAAACCTACCACTGCGTAGCATTCAACGCACTTGAAGAACCAGAACCACTTTGTGGAGATGGAATTATACAAGAACCTGAACAATGCGATGGAACTACAGGACTAGGACCAAACCAAGAATGTAGCGCACAATGTACAATCATAGACATACCATTCTGCGGAGATGAACTTGTAAACCAAAACACAGAACAATGCGATGGCAGTGCACCGGAAGGATACAGTTGCAGTGAACAATGTACACTCATAGAAATTAATTTATGCGGGGACGGAATAGTGCAGGAGCCAGAACAATGCGACGGCCAAGCAGGACTAGGACCAAACCAAGAATGTAGCGCACAATGTACAATTATAGACATACCATTCTGCGGAGATGAGCTTGTAAACCAAGCATCGGAACAATGCGACGGAACAGACGGCGTTGGACCAAATCAAGAATGTAACGAACAATGTATGCTTGTTGATATTCCTTTCTGTGGAGACAATATCGTCAACCAAGAAAGTGAGCAGTGCGACGGAAGTACAGATCAAGAAAATTATATTTGTACTGCGCAGTGTACGTTAGAATACGTTCCTTTCTGTGGAGATAATTTGATTAATCAAGAAACAGAACAATGTGACGGAACTACAGGACTAGGACCAAACCAAGAATGTTCAGAAAGCTGTATGCTTGTCGATCTCCCATTTTGCGGAGATAATCTAGTGAATCAAGAAACAGAACAATGCGATGGAAGCGCACCGGAAGGATACACTTGTACGCAAACTTGCGAATTAGAACCTCTTTCTTGCCTAGACATTACTTACAATGAACCCTATTACACAAACGGCACCACGCAGTGGATTGATACCATTTCAACAATAGAACTTGAAATAAATACTGAAGTAAGCACGTGTCTTGAAGCTACTCACTACTACGAACCAATCCTTGTCGATGACAGTTATTGTCTAAACAGTTGCGAAGCATGGCAACCAAATCTGCAAGGAGTGGAAGTCTACGATCAACCTTTCGGTCTTGAACAAGAGGCTTGTTATGTTGTAGCGTATTACAGTGAATTTGCAGAAGAAAACTCAACACTCCAATGGGACTGCGTCTTTAGTGACAAAACAGCACCAGTAGTGGAAACAGAAGCTCTGTTCTCTTATGAAAATATGAGTGAACTTAACCAAGAACTCGGATCAGTATTTTATCCAGTTCTTAGTCCTGAAGATCCCTTCTGCGATGACGGAGTATGTTTGGATGTTACCTTAGATACACCAATTGCAATTTCCTGTAACGAGCAAGGACCAAACCCTTCAGGAGTAGCATCAATGTGTTTCTCTGTCAGGGTGGACGGTGACGATGCAACCAGCGAGTACTGTGATTTCTATTCTGGAACAATGCAGGACGGACAATGTTGTATGGGAGCTGAAACTTTTAACCTTGAATTCCTTGAAGACTCATGGCACGAACTTAATGTGAGTTGTAGCGACAACGTAGGTAAAACATCCTCTGATGTCGGCTATTACAAAGTTGAAGGAAATGCATTTGAAATTCAAATAAACAATAAATGGAATTTAATCTCTATTCCTTTCGCACTTCTTGACAACTCTGTAGAAGATGTGTTTGCAGGACATGAAAATAATGTTGAAGCAGTCTGGACCTTTGAAAATAATGAATGGTTTGTCTACACGCCAGACGGTGTGAATAATGATAATCTTGAAGTTATGCTTCCAGGTTGGGGATATTGGGTGCTTGCAACAGGCAACGACACACTTCTTGTAAGTGGAACGCTCTTTGCGCCAGCAGTTACGCCTCCATCAAAAGAAATTGTTGAAGGATGGAACCTTGTAGGATACTATGGAACTGAAGGCTCTCCAATAGGCAGTAATGGACTTAGGGGTTATTATGGACCGGACGGAAACGGTGCAAGTGCCAGCTGTGCATTAAACTCGCTGACAGGGAACTTCTTTGATGAAGAAGTAGATTCTCTCTGGACGTATTGGGAAGTCTTTAATCCAGACACATGGATAAGTCTC
Organism: uncultured Methanosarcinales archaeon; assembly: GCA_964534065.1. Taxonomy (GTDB): domain Archaea; phylum Nanobdellota; class Nanobdellia; order Woesearchaeales; family SKGA01; genus SKGA01. The sequence continues at coordinate 881 of CAZHNR010000083.1, read as the reverse complement.
TCAAGCAATCAACAGCTTGATCCAGGAGCAGGATACTGGCTCTTTGCACAAGAAGAAGGAATTTACGCACCTGGCGCGAATTGCTTCACACTCTAAAAAGGAGAGAAATAATCACTACTAAATAACAACAAAAAAAGAAGGTTTTTTAAAGCCTCTTTCATTTGTATGATTAGAAATTAGGTGGAAATATGAAAAAATTACTATTATTTGGAATACTATCGCTCTTTATACTAAGTAGCATCGTATTAGCAGGCCCAACAGACGCACCCCATCAGTTTTACGGTACAGTAACCGTAAACGGCGAAGAAGCACCAAGTGGCATTCTTGTTGTAGCACGAATTAACGGCGTAGATGTAGCATCTACCACAACCACATCCGAAGGATATGGATATGCTCCTAACATTTTTTACATCGTTGATGACGCATCAGATCGTAAAGGAGACCAAATCACATTTTACGTAAAAGACAATCAAAACAACTTCCAAGAAGCAGGGAGCTTTATTTATCAAAATGGCTATAGTACAGAACTTAATCTCGTAGCTTCAGGAGTATTTACCAACTCTAATTCAGGATCTAACGGCGGATCATCTGGCGGAGGCGGTGGCGGATCTTCCGGCGGAAGTAGTGGCGGAGCTTCATCTTCAAGCAGTAGCACTGATGACGACAGCGACGATAACACACTTGAAAATGATGGTGGAACTATTGTTATTGAACCAAGCGCAACATCAGCAAACACTGCATGTACTCCAGACTGGTTCTGTTCAGGATGGGAAACCTGCGTTGCAGGAACTCAAAGACGAACCTGTGTTGATAACAACGCATGTGGCGTAGAAACAGACAGACCTGTTCAACGACAATCATGTGAAACTGTTGATACTCTT
>CAZHNR010000082.1:0-4193 GCA_964534065.1 uncultured Methanosarcinales archaeon | reverse complement strand
AAAGAGTTGCTAAACCTTCGATGTTTTGTGTGTTTGATTGGGTATCGATGAGAATGCCTACTGATAGAATTATTACTATTAGTACTACAATAGAAATATCTCGTTTATGATTAACCACCTTACACCCGAACATATTTTTTAGTTGAGAGTATATAAATCTTTTTCTCTATCTTTATATGCTGTGGGCGATTTAGCTCTTTTTTATGGGATTTATTTGAAATACTTGAAGGCGAAGCTTATGTGATGATGAGTCAAGAAAAAGATAATGTTGTTCGCTACACGCCTAGTTTTAGAGACTAAAATTCTTTAGGTTTTTCTTTGACAAAGGTATAGGTGAGAATCGGAGTTTGACCAATCCAAGTAGTTTTTCCTTTTGTTGCGTTGTTTGGGAAAAATGTTCCTTGATAGACATACAGTGTGCCACTAAATTGTTCTTTTAATTTAGTTACAAGTTCTTTTGAGAATTCATGATCAGCATAACAAAAAACTATTTGTGCGTCATTGTAGTCGATATCAGTATAATCGCCTTGGACAAGTTCAGCGGTACTTTCTAAAGCCTTTGCATGTTTTTTACTTGCTTCCACAAGTTCTGCATCGTACTCGATACCTTTTGTTTTACAAAAAAGGTCGGCAACAATAGCAACTCGGCCGTCTCCACTTCCTAAATCTAAGAATACTATATCTTCTGAAAGTTCTAATGAGGTGAGCCAGTCATAGATATCTTGAACGTTTGAAGTTCCAAAAATACCTTTTTCTGTTTCAAAAACTAGTTTTTCTTCTTTTTTCTCTTTTTTTGCATCAAGAGCTGCAAAATATTCTTTAATTGCTAAGAAACGCTTTTCTTTATCCATTCTACTAGCTACAAATAAAAGAGCCTTTATAAAGCTTAGGGTATTTGCTTTGCCTATGGGATTTAGTGATTTACCGACAATACAGATGCCGCAAGAATACTTAGATATAGCATTTCAGCGAGCTCGACAGAATGCAAGAAAGCATACTCTTGAAGGTGTAGAAAAAAATCCTTTACAGCGTGAGAAAACCTTAACGCTCATAAAAATAACGACGGTTGCTGACTACATGCAGGAACGTTTCACTGTGCTTATCGATAAGTATCCTGATTTTGATAGTATGTCTGAATTCTATGTGCAAATGATTCGAAGCACACTTAATTATAACGATCTCAAGAAATCTTTAGGTGCACTGCAATGGTTTGCACGACGCGTGCATGCTATTAGTAAACAGACAAGCAGGCAAGTAAAAACCGCAACATCAACAGATCATGTTGGAAATCATTTAAGCCAATTTTATGGGCGTGTTTCTTCGCTTATGAAACAAATTACTCCTGAGATGAAGTTTTTGCATAACGCACGGCAGATTATGCGAACATATCCGAGTATTAAAGATGAATTTACTATTTGTATTGCTGGTTTTCCTAATGTGGGAAAAAGTACATTACTTCGAAAACTTACAAGTGCAACTCCTGAAGTGAATGATTATGCCTTTACTACAAAAACACTTAATGTAGGTTACCGTGAACTTCACGCATTAAAGCTACAATACGTAGATACACCAGGAACTCTTGCGCGTGAAGACAAACAAAATACAGTTGAAAAGCAAGCAACAATGGCATTAAAATATGTCTCCAATGTTATTATGTATGTTTTTGACATAACGGAAACTTGTGGTTATACGGTAACTGAGCAATTAAAATTATTTAAGCAACTTAAAAAACTGGGCAAGCCGATGTGCGCCTATCTTTCGAAGACTGATCTTTTAAGTGAAGGAGATATTGCTCAATTCAAGGAAAAAAATTTTGAACAAAAAAGCATTCCTTTATACAGTACTATTGAAGAGCTTGATAAACTTGCACTCAAAGTATACCGGGATACCTATCGATGAAATACTATATTTTACCACCAATCGCAATTTTTGTCATCTTTTTTATTGTCGCGAGGCTGATGTCTAGCTGGGCTGCGCTTGGATATATGATTATGGCTATAGGTGGCATTCTTGGACTTATTCTTTCCGGAATATTTTACCTTATTGAACGGAAGAAAAAATGGGTTCTTGCAATCTGGCTACAACTTCTTATTGGAGTGGCTTTTTGCGTTGCAGGATTCTTTACTTTAATTCTGCTGGCTCGTTTTGGTAATTAAGATCTATATGTTGCTGCCCGACGAGAAGTGTTTCAAGATTTTTTTTGTCGCCAATAAACACATGAGGTTTATGGCTGTCAATAACTTCTTGAGGTGAGTTATAGGCAATACTTGTTCCTTGCAAAGTCCCTTTAATGAGGTTTGCTGCTTCTTGAGATGGGATTGTTCCATCGTGAGCTACTATAAGATCTATTTTGTTATATTCTGAGAAATTGCTCACTACATGTTGGAGCAATTCTGCTCGTTGCTTGTCAGTAAGAGGTTTTTCCCCATTTACTGTAAAGTATGTTGGGGTTTTTGTGTATGTCATTTTATAAGGTAAACGAGAATTGGCTTTTAAATCTTATGCATCCGTTAGTTTGATTTCTAGAAGATATACTTTTTTTTATCTGGGATGAGTTGTGCTGTCTTTGTTTTTAGATTCAAGTAGGTGCCTGTACCGTAGAAAGAACTGTATATTGTTATGTCGTCATTGAGTGGAATGTCGTGTGCTTTTGCCATGTGTTGCACGTAATCTCCAGTCAATCCTTGGTGTCCTACGATAAGGATTGCATCGGTTTGTACTGGCAAGTCATGATATTGGTTCGTAAATGCATCAATTTTTTCAGTATTCATGTTGCTTAATGCCTTAGCAAGTATGGGTGCGTTTTCTATTCCTTTTAGTGCGTTACTTATCGTCTGACATTCTCGTAAATGTTCCAGTGTTTCTTGTGTTCTTTGCACAGGTGAAGCTAGCGCATAGAGTGAGTTAATTCCTTCTTTTGTCATAATGTTGACAATACTTGCTGCCTGCGCTGCAACTTGTTGTATTCCTTTTGGCAGTAAAGGTGCATATGCACCTCCATTATTTTGTTCGCCATGTCGAAGAAAAAAATAATGTTGAATTGGTTTCGTGTTGTCGTGAAAATAAGGGGTTTCTACCATGAAGGGACGAATATAGTTTTGTTTTTATACTTTTCCTTTCACATAATCTTTAAAAAGGATACCTTGTTCTTCAGCATGTATGTCTGAGACAAAAAAAGTTCTTATTACGAGCGCACTTCCTTATGTCAACAATGTTCCACATTTAGGAAACCTTGTCGGAGCTGTGCTCTCTGCAGATGTGTTCGCACGCTATATGCGAAGTGCTGGACGCGAAACACTTTTCATTTGTGGAAGTGATGAACATGGAACTGCAACTGAGACAAAAGCGAAACAAGAGGGAGTAACTCCTCAAGAACTTTGTGATAAGTTTCACGATTTACATAAACAAATTTATGATTGGTTTGACATCGCCTTTGATATATTTGGAAGAACCAGTGAACAAAATCATCACAAGATTGCACAAGATATTTTTCGAGATGTAGTTAAACACGGGTATGTTGAAGAAAAAACAATTACGCAACCCTACTCTGCAGAAAGTGAAATGTTTCTTGCTGACCGGTTTATTGAAGGCACTTGTCCTCACTGTGGATATGAAGATGCGCGGGGCGATCAATGTGATAACTGCCAGAAACTTCTTACTCCGCAGGAACTTGTACATCCTCGAAGTGCAATTGATGGGAGTGTCCCTGAATTTAAAGAAACTAATCATTTATTTCTTCGACTAGACGCCCTCCAACCTGCTCTTGAAAAATGGGTGGATACGCAACAGACAAAAGGCAAATGGACTGAGAATGCAAAGCGCGTTACGAAAGCATGGTTTAAAGAAGGTCTTCGCAGCCGGGCAATTACACGCGACTTGAAATGGGGAATTCCTGTACCTGAAGATCTTTTTGAAGGCCACTACAAGGACAAAGTATTTTATGTTTGGTTTGATGCACCTATTGGTTATATTTCTCTTACAGAACAATTACTTGGTGACGCATACAAAAAGTGGTGGAAGCAACCTGAAGATGTTGAACTCTATCAATTTATGGGAAAAGACAATATTCCGTTTCATAGCATTATCTTTCCAGGAACTTTACTAGCGACACAAGAAGTAGATGCGAAGCAACCTACAACTACGTTTACAACAGCACATCACATTAACGCGACAGAATATCTAAATTATGAGCA
>CAZHNR010000081.1:0-4342 GCA_964534065.1 uncultured Methanosarcinales archaeon | reverse complement strand
ATAGTGATGCAGTGATTGCCGCCTTGGCGTATAAAATCAAAGCGAACATACTTACACGTGATAAACATCATTTATTCACTGTTGAACTAAAAAATTATTTTTCAAAGCAAGGAATAACTGTACAAAATAATATGTGAATGCAATGGTTATAAAAAAATCAGTAAAAATTCCTCGTCTTCCTAAAAGAAGTATTTATCTTTCTGAATACAAAGCAACACAAGTTGATCCTCTTAAAAAACAACAAAAAGTTTTACAAACTATTTTGCAAAAAAATAAAAATACTGTGTACGGGAAAAAATATAATTTTGCCTCAATTAAAACCTATGCTGATTTTGCAAAAACTGTTCCTCTTATTACTTATGAAGATATTCGTAGGTATGTGCAGCGGATTGCTGACGGTGAAACAAATGTGCTCACAAAGGATGATGTTGAATTTCTCGCGACAACAAGTGGAACGACAACAAAACCTAAACTTATTCCTGTAACGAGAGAACGTATTCGCTTACTTCGAAAAGAAATGGTGCTATGGATGAACTATGCCTTTCTTAAAGATCCTTCTCTCATCCGAGGAAAATTGTTATATTTAGCAGGTTCCTATGATGAAGGATTGACTCCTTCAGGAATTATGAAAGGAAGTATTTCAGGTTATGTTGCTTATAAGACTCCTTTGTTTGCAAAAACAAAACTTGCAATTACGCCTGAAACGTATAAGGAACTTGACGTGGAGAAAAAACAACTCTTACTTGCTTTGCAAGCACTCAAAGTGAATATTTCTCAAATTGGTTTTGCAAGTCCTGTTGAAGGAATTCAGTTTTTCAAATTTCTAGAAGAAAAAAGAGAACATCTGATTGTTGAATTAGTAAAAACAAAACCTCTTCTTGCAAAAAAATTAGCTTTACTTCCTAATTTCAAAGCAAAAACAATCTGGCCTTCGCTTGCTCTTGTAAACACTTTACTCGGTCCAAGTCAACTTCCTTATATCGAAAAATTACAAGAATATATTGGTGATGCAAAAATTCGAGATCCAGGAATTTATGCAAGTGAAGGAAGAGTAACTTTAGGTATTACAGATTATGATGATGCAGGTGTATTGGTTGCTCAGGAAACATTTTTTGAGTTCTGTTTACAAACGGCTCCAAATGAATTTGCAAAACCTGTGTTAGTTGACGCTCTTAAAAAAAATAAACAGTATAAAGTTATTATGACAACAAAAGAAGGTTTGTATCGTTATGATATGGGTGATGTTGTTGAAGTTATTGATTTCAAGAAAAAACTCCCTATTCTCAAATTTGTTTCTCGTTCTCGTTTCATGAATTTAGTTGGGGAGCTTGCTTCTGAAGAGGCATTGCTTGCAGTTATGCAATCTTATCTTGATGAAAAAAATATTTCTTGCGAAGGATATACTTTTATTCCTCACACGAAGGAGAAAGAACATAAACCTTCTTATGAATTGCTCATTGAAGCAAAGTTATCTCAAGCGGATGTTAACGCCCTTGAAAAATCACTTAAAGAACGCATTTTTGATTATCGTTTTATGCGTGAAGAGTTTAATAGACTTGGTCCTTTACAGGTTTCTCTTGTCAAACCAGGAAGTTACTCTGCGTTTGAAAAAACTCGTCGCGGTCAGCCCAAGCCTATTGTTCTTGCTGCAGAAGAGTTCAAAAATAAATTTACTATTGTAGAAGAGTTGCATGCAAAATAGCTATTCGACCCCTTTTTGAAGCAATCTTGCAGAAACCTTTATAAACCTCATTCTTTCAAAAAGATGTAGTGATGAGGTGAATTGTGTGCGGCAATTAATAAAAATACTAATTTTAATGGTAATAACTTTACTTGTATCTGGTGCGGCGTTAGCAGCAACTCCAACGGGAGCAGATACGGCAGTAGGTTCTTCCGAAACAGGCATTTCTACTTCTTCCACAAATCAGAATATTTCTGCAGGTAACTTGACGCAAGTAGCTGTCGACACGTCTTATGTGAGCAACAAATGGACGGGTTTCTACGGGAATATCAGTGGAAGTTTCATATTAAGTGATGCTAGTGGTAATAATTTCTTTCAATGGACAGTTGCAGATATGTCTGGAGCTGTAGTATACGCGTCTAACGACACCGTCAATTGGGGTGCAGGGAGTTTCTTCCCTCTTGCAGCATCTTTTGCAAGCCCGTGGTTAGTTGGATCAGCGTCAGATAATTATACGAATACGTTTAATGCGACAGAAAATTTCACAAGTCCTGACTTCTTTTCAGGTGCGAATGAAATTAATGCAACTCCTTTTGTTGAAACATTCAACTCGACAGGTGGAGCTTCTGGTCTGAAAACTTATGGTCTGATGAATAATGCGACGAATCAATCAGTATTCGCAGCGAAGGTTCTTGATGACACAAATGGTTTCACGAATCAAACAGTTGACTATCAAATGTTGGTTCCTGCATTCTCTGTAGTATCGTATTATTTCTACATTGAATTGCCATAAAGGCATTTTTTTTATTTTTCCTAATTTTTAAGTGCCAAAAATATTATTATTTTTGAGCATTTATTTTTCTTATTTCTTTGTTTAATATTTTTCCATAACTTTATTATGTTATTCTCCTTCCACTATTTCTATGACAGAAAATCCTTATATTGAATTGAACACTTTTCTCAAATTAAAAAATATTGCAAGTACTGGTGGAACTGCCAAACAGCTTATTCGAAGCGAAGCTATCAAAGTAAATGGCGAAGTGGAAACAAGAAATAAGAGAAAATTATTTGCTGGCGATGCTATAGAACATGAAGGAGAAGTATTTATTCTTCAGGCGTCTGAGATTCAACCTTTCTAAACATAATATCAAGTTCTTGCACGTCAAGAAAATATCTATATTCAATATCGATGAATCTGTCTTCGTCTTCAGGGCAAATAAATGTAAGTGCTCGTCCTGCCTTTGTTCGTCCTGTTCTCCCAATACGGTGAATATAGAATTCGGTTCTTGTAGGTACATCGTAATTCAGTACTAAATCAACGTCAGGAATGTGTAGCCCTCTTGCTGCAATATCGGTAGCCACAAGAATATTGATGCTTCCATCGGTGAACTTGGCAAGCCGTTGTTCTCTGTGTTTTTGATCTAAGTCGCTTGAAATAACTTCTGCTTTAAGACGGTGCTCTTTAAGATAGGTAACAATTTGCTCGCATTTCAATTTCGTGTTTGTAAATACTAAAGCTCGCTTTACAGGTTGCAAGGAAAAAAGTTCAACCAGAAGATCATTTTTTTCTCGTATAGGACAAAAGAGTTTTTCTTGGGTTATTTGTGCCGGGATGGCGCTACCGATAATAAGTTCATCATAATTTTGAATCCCGTTGTGAGCAAATTCATGCACTTTATCGGTGATAGTTGCTGAGCAGAGTAGAATTTGCACTTGCATACTTACTCGTTCAAGTAAGTACACGCAATCATCAAAGAATCCATCATCAAACATTTGATCGCTTTCGTCAAAGACAAGGAATTTGACATCTCCGACTTTGAGTCGTTTCGTATTGATATGTTCAATAAGCCGGCCGGGTGTGGCAACAATAATTTGATTTTTTTTTGCTAGCGTGGGTTGATCTCTGGATAAAGGTCGTCCACCAATCAGCTTACCGATAGAAAGATTAAGCGGAGTGCAGACGCGCTGCATCTCTTTTGCTACTTGCAGACAGAGTTCTCTTGTTGGAACGACTACAAGCATTTGCAAGCCTTGTTTTGGCTGGAACTTGCCAAGGAAAGGAATGGTGTAGGCAAGCGTCTTGCCACTTCCTGTCGGAGCAGTAAAGACAATATTTTTTCCTTGAAGCGCTAGAGGAATAATTTTTTCCTGTACTTCAGTCGTATCTTCAAGTCCAGCTTGCGCTATAACTGAAAGAATGTCTTTTTTGAGTCCAAGTGAAGTAAATTCAACCATATAACAAGAGGAGAAAGAAATCGCTCTTATAAATGAGCTGGTTAGACGAAAACCTTTTTAAACAAATTAGGCTTCTTTCCAAACCTGCCTCCGTGGCTTAGTGGCTATAGCACCTGACTTGTATGGATTTTTCCGAAGAGATCAGGAGGTCGCGGGTTCAACTCCCGCCGGAGGCTTTTATTTCTTTGGAGTTGAATGTTGTTCCTTTGGTGCCAAAAATTTGTTTATTTTTTAGTTCAATTTCTCTCCAGAATTTTCTTCTTTATAGGGTTACATTTCTGTTCTCTTATTCTATTTGTTTTTTTAGTTTTTTGAAAGTTTTTTATTTGTGTGCTGACTTATTTTTTTCAAGTAATAGTGCGTAAATACTGCATTCCCACTGCATAATTACAACACTAACTTTATAAGTGAAAGTGTCTCCAAACC
>CAZHNR010000080.1:0-4486 GCA_964534065.1 uncultured Methanosarcinales archaeon | reverse complement strand
TTGCACTTTTACCCCAAATTCTTGCAAACTTAAACTTGCTAATGAAATCTTTATGTAGTTTCGCACAAACTTCTTTGATAGTCCAATCCTTAAAGACAATTAAAGGTTCTTCCATGTCAGGAGGATTGGTAGGTTCCTTGAGGTACACAGAAATAATATTGAGTTTTTGATATATAAGTTCTCGAAGTTCTTCAATGCCTAAGTTGCTTGCCGCAGAGATTGCAAGATCAGCATCATATTCTTTCATTATTTTTTTGAGTTGTTGAGGAGAGACTAAATCTTTCTTATTCATAATAGTAATAGCAGGCATATATTTTTTATTTCCTTCAATACAATCAATGAGTTGATCAATAGTAATGTCGTCACGAAGCACAACATCTGCATTATTAATTTTAAACTCCTTAAGAACATTAGTGATTGTTTCATCATCAAGATGAGTTAAGCGAACCGTTGCGCCGATACGAATACCGTCCTTTCCTGTACGTTTAATTTTTACATCAGGTCTTATCTGATTCAAACGAATGTGGGTGTCATAAATTTCTTTGACAATCGTGTTATACTCATGAGGTTTTGTCGCGTCAAGAAGTATAAGACAAACATCAGCACTTCGCATACTCGCAAGGACTTCGCGACCACGACCACGACCTGAAGCTGCACCTTTGACAATACCAGGAACATCAAGAATTTGAATTTTTGCATGCTTATACGTCATAACACCAGGAATACAAGTAAGTGTTGTGAAGGCATACGAACCCGTCTCAGACTTAGCACCTGTTAATGTGTTGAGTAGCGTGGACTTACCTGCACTAGGAAAGCCAAGAAGAATTACCGTTCCATCACCAGTCTTTCGAACTTCCCAACCTTGACCTCCACCAGAACCTTTGCCCCGGGAGACCTCTTTCTCCTTCAATTTAGCAATCTGAGCTTTATACTGGCCAATTGCAGCTTGAGTTTTCTTATTATACTTCGTATTTGCTATACGATCCTCAAGTTCTTTGATTTTGGAGTTGTATTCAACCATAAGAACAAGAGAGCTGGAGGTGTTTAAAAGCTTTTACGCAAGGAAGGTTTAAAAGTTAGATTTAATTCTCAGCCCTATGCACTATTCACTCTCAGCAGAGGTACCTCAACACAAATATATTGAACAACTTGTAGGCAACTTACCCTCATATCAAGGAAGCATTTTTGCAAAAACAGGTAACGGTATGTTGCGTGAGCAAGATTCAGGAGAACAATTTAGCATGGTTGGCGACACTGCAATTACAGAATGGTATTTATGTAAACTCTTCTCGAAAAAACTTTTTTATCAACAAAAAAGAGAACTCACTCTTCTTCTTACAGGTGAAAAAGAAACAGGCGTTATTCTTTCCTTACAAAAATACAAAGAACTTAGTAAGCTTACAGGCATCTACCGAGGTTCACATGTTACTGTGCCTCTAGAAGAACTGCAAAAAGAATTAGCGCAAAACGATTATCATGTTGCATTTAGTGCAATGTACTTGAAAAGAAATTTTCAACAAGAAATAGCACCTATCCAAGTAAAAATTTCAAACGATGGCTTTGCAAAGGAAGTGCGTGATACCGTTATTCATTCTCCTTCTTTGTTGTTGCAATAGGTGTATCACCAACTAAAAACGTATGTTCTCGCTGACTAACAAGTCCATTACTCACTTCTTTTAAGGGAGGATGACCTTGAATAATATGAGCGCGTCGTAACTCGTTTAAAGCTAAATTTGTTTTACCTATACCTAGCTTCTGCTGCAGCCAACGAGTTGCGAAAGGAAGACCTTGATAGGTATGTATAAGTTTAAGCGCATCACGAGCAAAAGGACTGCGAACTCTTCCTTCAGCTACTTGCGTAAACACCGTCGCTTCCCCACCTTCAGTAATCATGCCCTTTCCACTTGTCGCGAAAGGTTCACAAGCAACCAACATACCTTCTTTAAGTTCAGGAGCATTGGGAATATGAATATTTGGAATAGAAGGGAAAGTATGAATATCATAGCGTCCAAGACCGTGACCAGAAAGATTTTTTACCGGCGCAAAACCTAAATCAGAGATTGTTTCTTGAATGACCCCTCCAATCTCACCAACACTCCTTCCTGGAGTGAAGAGTGGCATGACAGCAGCCAATGCTTTCTTTGAAGCTTCCACAAGTTCCTTATGCTCTCCGCTGAGGTTTACCGTAATAGCTGTATCGCCAACAATACCATTAATATGTGCACCGCAGTCAAGTTTTACAACATCACTTGCAGCTATAGTCGTCTCATCCTGTGCATCACTACACGCATGTGCAGCTATGTGATTAAGTGAAATTTGAGCAGGGAAAGCAATACCAGCACCGTTGGACCGAATGAACTCTTCGACCTTATCAAGAATATCCTTTACAGAAGCTCCTTCTGTAATTAAACTAGCACCATAATCTCTAGCTTTTCCAGCAATTTTTCCAGCAAGCAATGCATCTTTTCTCGTTTGTTCATCCATAATCTAAAAGGGCATTCTCTCTGTATAAAAATGTTTTCACACGACAAGAATACAACAAATTTATAAAGCATATTTGTCTGGATAAGAGTATGTTAGGCGTAAAAACCATATTTACGAAATCTCCAACCAAATTATTCGGCATAGAGCAAAATGATGGAAAAATTGATCAAGAGCTCTCAAGCATTATTCAAGACGTCGAAAACAAACTTCTCCATTTTTGTTCACACATCAACGAAAACACACTCATCATGAAAGAAGACCGTCTCAACGAGTTACAAGAGGAACTCCTACCTTGTAAGCAAGACTTAGAAAAGCTTTACAATGATATTCAAGAAATCATTAATATCAAAAAAACTCATCAAGAAATCATTATTATCAAAGACAGTCAGTTTCTCAAGGACAAACAAAAACAAATTCGCACCTTGCAAGAAGAAATTAACAATGTCATATCCATTCTTGAAGAACATCCAAGCAAGGAAGATCTTGAACATGAACTTATCGCTCGAGTCAGAGATCAACTCCACGAAAGCCATGATGCAATCCGACGTCTCATTGCAGACGATATACAATTACAAAACATTTACCAGTCACTGGGAGATCTATGAATATCCCTGAAGCACTGCAAGAAATTCTTGACAAGCAAGGAATTGCAACACTCAGACCCAGCCAGGAAAAAGCCATTGCCGCAGGACTTTTTAAGAATAAAAATTTACTTATTTGTACACCAACAGCTTCAGGAAAAACACTTGTTGGGGAGCTTGGAATACTCCATCATCTTCTTCAAGCGAAAGAACGAAAAGAGCGAGTCATAGGCGTCTACGTTGTTCCACTTCGTGCACTCGCAAGTGAAAAATTTAAAGAATTTAGCAAAAAATATCCAGACCTCAACATTGCTCTGACAAGTGGAGACATGGATAGCGACGATAGCTATCTTCACCGCTACGACATTATCATCACCACCAGTGAAAAACTTGACTCACTCATCCGCCACAAGGCTGCATGGATAAGTCGTGTTCGTGTTGTCGTTATTGATGAAATTCATTTACTCAACGACCATAGCAGAGGACCAACCCTTGAAATCCTCATCACACTTCTTCTCACACGAAAAGAGCCCATACAACTCATTGGACTTTCAGCAACCATAGGTAATGAAAAGGAACTTGCGCAGTGGTTACAAGCAGAACTGGTGCATGATCTCTGGCGACCTATCAAACTTGAACGAGGAATTTACGATCAAGGAAACATCACCTTCAAAGAAGAGAAAAACGAGTGAAACCAATATTTTATAAAATAAAATCAATCACCCTAAGACTATGAATATTCGACATAAAACCGTGCACCCATGGCACGACATCAGCCCAGGAGAAAACGCTCCTGAAGAAATTACTGCATTCATTGAAGTTTCCAAAGGAAGCATGCTCAAATACGAACTTGATAAGAAATCAGGTTTCATTAAACTGGACCGCGTTCTCTACTCCGCTGTCCACTATCCAGGCGATTACGGATTTATCCCCCAAACAATCTCAGAAGACGGCGATCCAACAGACGTTATTATCATTAATAATTTTGCAATCAATCCAGGAACGCTTGTCACTGTTCGACCTATCGGTATTCTTGAAATGATTGACGGCGGTGAACGAGATGAAAAAATCATCTGTGTTCCTGCACCAAGTGTCGATCCTCGATTTGCAAAACGGTTCGACATTGAAGATTTTTCTGAACACGTCATTCTGGAAATTAAACATTTCTTTGAAACTTACAAACAACTCCAAGGTAAAGAAGTAGAAATTCGCGGCGTTGCAGGAAACGAAGCTGCAAAGAAAGCAATTCAAGAAGCAATTGCACTCTACAAAGAACAATCCCAAGAATTACAAAAAGAGTAATTACTCTATTCTTTGCGCAGCTCCTACTAACCCTGCATCAGGACCTAAAGTAAAACGCTTGATAGGAGGGGCAGAAATACCTTCAGGTAATTTCTTTTGTACTTCACGTTGTAAGTGTT
>CAZHNR010000079.1:0-4704 GCA_964534065.1 uncultured Methanosarcinales archaeon | reverse complement strand
GTTACTGCAAAGATTGCAAGTGACTTCAATAAACCTGATGGCTGTACAGTCGTTACCAATCAAAAAGAATTTCTTGCACCGCTTGACATAAAAAAAATTCCTGGCATTGGAAAAAAGTCAGTAAAAAAGTATTATCAAAAAAATATTAACACCATAGGTGATCTTGCTGCTGCGAATGTCTTTACACTTCTTGATATTGGCGGCATGTACGCAATAAACTATCAACAAATCGCTAAAGGTGAACGACAAGCAAAACTCACGCACCGAGAAGGAAGAAAATCTATCTCTGCAGAACGCACTTTTCAAGAAGACACGTCAAGCACGCAAAAGTTAGATGAAACCATTGCAAAGTTATGTGAACACATTCATCAAAAAATACAAGACAAGTATTTCAAAACTATTTCTATAAAGTTACGCTACAAAAACTTCGACACGATAACCAGAGACTACTCAGTCCACACCATGACAAACTCTTTAGAGAAAATAAAAGAAATAACACTCTTAGCATTACATCAAAACTATCAAGGAGACTCACCAATACGACTCATAGGAGTAAAAATAAGCAACTTCGTCAAAGAGTCCAACATCCAAACAACTTTGGATAGTTTTGAAGGTGTTGTTGTTTGATGGGATTAAAATTGTAAAGAATTATTTTGGTTCAAAAATGAATTTTCAGAATCGTACCATTTTAACTGAGCCGTGTATGGAAGCCGTTCATTCAAATTATGCATAAGCTTACGGAATCCATGATTGTCAGGTGGATAAGGTAAGTATAACTCTTGATTTTCAACTGATTGTAAAACCTCGTCTCGTATGTTTCTTGATTCTTTTGAAAGATATGTTGAGTCGTCTCCTTGTGCAGAGTATTCGGTTATTCCTCTTTTATGAACTATGAATGCTCTTGTTGTAACTCCTGGACCTTTTAATTCATCAAGTAAAGCATAGTCTGCTCTTGAGGGTGTTCCTAATATGAAGTCACCTAAGATGGTCGCGTTCAGAGGGTTAGAAATGTCGTGCCGTGAAGGTGCAACCATGCAGCGATATGCGTCAGGATGTAAATGAAATAAATAAAGTTCTTCCCCTAACAGTTCAAGATTTACAGGAAGCATTTCGTGACGCACACGTCCAGATTCTATTTTGGTTTCACCACCAAACGAAAACCAATTTTGAGTTTTAGGATTATAAGCCCAAAATCCTTCATCAACTTGTTCCCATTCAGTTGTTTTATTTCCGTATAATTTCCTCAAATCAGCAATACCTTTTTCTAAAGGTCGATGCATTTGGTATGGTAAGGAAACAAAATCTAAACATCCATCTTTTTCAATGAAATAATTATTTACATCAATTATTTTTGTTGCAGAACCAAGTTTACTTGTATTTTTACTTAGAATTAAACCTAAATACTCATCGATAGTAAGATCTGATTGGGGAAAACCAAAGGTTGTGAGTTTGGAAAATGAAGCAAGTTTGTTTTGATAATAAGGACGTTCTCCTAGTAGTTCTTTAAACACGTCAACCACTAAATTAGGATCGGGCTTTGTGAGATGCAATGTTGAGAATGCCTGTAATAAATACGGCATATAATAACCTGCAATACTGCCATCTGCATGTGAAGGAATATCAATAATTTTTTTTGCTTGACTAATTGAAAGACCGATGTCTTGAGCATGGCCTAAACTCATTACTGCATTGCCATGAAGACTATTTTCATTAGCAAGTGTAATGAGTTCAATGATTCTTGACGATTCTTCATTCCAAGAATGATTTTTAGGTAAACGAGCTATTGTTTGTGTTAAAGCACCAACAGGGTTAGAATTTGAAAGAGCCATACCTTCATAATTATTAGGGTCGGCAAGCATAGTACAAAGAATATCGACTGCAGTGTCTTGCATAATGTTTTTTTTATTTACAGAAGAAAAGTATTTTGGCAGTCTGTCTAGTATTTTACGTAAGTTATGATTATAGACTTTTTTATCAGGTTTATCGTCATACAAATAGGTACAAGGATCTTTTTGAGAAAATACTGTGTTGGTGTTAAAAATCCTATCAAATTGAGATTCATCTATGTATTCGAAGGTTCGTTCCAGTTTCTCTTCTAGGTCAGCATCCATAATAATATTCTTATTCACTAAAGAGAGAAATACATTTTGCTTTAAAAGTTATTATGTGAATAGGCAGTTATGTATTTGAGAAATATTGAGCACAGGTAATAAGAAGTAGCCCCGCTTGCTGAATCAGAGCTGTCATGACATCTCACAACCTCTCAATTCAATTATTTAGCCATTTTGAGTCTTTTTTTCTAAAAAGCTTTGTTCTAAAAACGGTTTTAACTCTCTCGAAGCTTCTGCCACTGTAGCGACATTATACTTCTTGAGAATTCGATTTTTTTCTTTAAGTAAATGTGCAGGAACTTCCATATCTAGGCAAAGTTTGTCTTAATTTATTAGTTGTCCTCGGAAAGCACTGTTTTTATTTTTTCGATGAACTTTTGCGCATTCTCGATAATTTGAGTTGCTTGTTTTTCAGTATAGCTTGCTCTTGCTTTATATCTTGCAGTATTGCTTTCAGTTTGAGCTTCTTCAAGATAGGTTAGATATTCATCTTCAAAAATTCTGTGGGCTTGATCTAGTAATTCTAGTTCTTCGATTTCAACTTCTGTTGGAACAAATAAATGACCTAAGGCGATTTGCGCAGCTTCATGAGTTTTTACCTCATATTCTTTTGAAATAAGTGCTGCTTTTGTAGCATACAACATAGCATAATAGCCAATAGTTATAGCCCATTGCAACCAATACATTTTATCAGGAAATTCATGATCTTCAAGATGTTGTTTTGCAATAAGAAAACTGGCATCTGCTTTTGTAAGAAATTGTTTCTTCTTGAATCTTGCCGTTGAATATTTAATTGCACCTTCAGCCTCTAGTTCTTCAAACTGTTTTTTGTATTGTTCTTGTTCCATTTTCTACTAATTTCCAAAAGTCTTCATATCCTGATAACAAAATATGATTTTTTAACGCTTGTTTTGCAACATTTTCTTCTTTATCTTGCAGCATTGCAACGAATTCTTCTTTGCTGAAAAACATTGGATTAATTTCTTTTTTGTAGAGTAATTCTAAATCTCGAAATTTAATTGTTTTTTCTCCGTTCTCGTTAATTACCATAACATCTATATCGCTTTTATGTGTTTGTGTGTTTTTTGCGTAACTTCCAAAAATAAGTACAATATCTTTTGCTCGCTCATCTAATTGTTTGAGTAAGGGATTTTTCTTTAAGGCTTCTTTTTCTTGCTCTCCTGAAGCTAACACTAAATATGCTCTTGTTAACTCATTCCAATTAAGAGTAATAAGTGTTGAACTTCCTTTTGAAACCAAATTAACCAAACTACTCATTTTCTTGACGGTTCGGTAAAACGTGGCGTAAGGAATGCTTGTTAATTTACTTAATTCATGTAAAGTAAACATATCGCCAGTTCTAGCCAAATAGTGAAGAATTTTACCAATATTATCCATTTTTGAATAACGTTATTCATTTTTGATATATAAACTTTCCGCCAATCATTTATAAAAGATAAAAAATGGGCTGTATGTGAATAACTTTTAATGAAAGTGGCCTCACCTAACGCTCAAGTCATCTGACATTCGTAAGGACTCTCTAAAAAGTTGTTAATTTTATTTAACAGTAAGAAAGATTTATATATCTTTGTTAATTTTATTTAACACATGTTAAAAATATTTAACGCTCTTAAACTCTTTTTTGAGGATAATTATATGAAAATCCATGTTAGAGAGTATGCCAAATTAGCTAATGTAAGTCCTCCGACTGCTTCAAAGACTCTTGAGTTGTTCTATAATGAAGGACTTTTGAGAAAAGAAGTTGATAAGTTACACCACCTTTACTATGCAAATAGAGCCTCTGAACTCTTTAAAGATCTTCAGCAAACGTATTGGAAGCTGAAACTTGAAAATTTACTTTCCTATGTAGAAGAAAACATGCTTAATCCAGTAATTATACTTTTTGGTTCAATCGCAAAAGCAGAATTAAAAAAAACATCGGATATTGACATAGCAGTATTCACTCCTTCAAGAAAAGAAGTACCGTTGAAACATTTTGAAAAAGAATTGGGAAGAGAAATACAACTTTTCATATTTAGTAACTTGGAAGAAGTTCCGATAAAACTTAAAAACAATATATTAAATGGAAAGCTACTTAGAGGTATGTGGTAAATGATTTTGATGCATGTTTAAAGCAAGAAACTGCTAAAGACGTGCGAATAGATGACAATAAAATCGAGTCAATTCGTGCAGTTGCTAAGAAAAAACATATATCTACAAACAAATTAAACACTAAAGAAGATGCTCTAGCAAAAATAAGTCTACTGTATGATATTCTTCGAGAACATCTTGAAGCGTTAGCTCTTGAAGAAGGATACAAAATATACAATCATGAATGTTATACTCCGTTCATCAAAGAAATTCTTAAAAAATCAGATGAAGGAGATACATTCGATAAATTAAGACAAACCAGAAATCGGATTAACTATTACGGTATGGACGTAAATGAAGCCGAAGCAGAAAAACTAGTTAAACAACTAGAAGAATTAATAGTAGAATTTTCTAAGTAAAAATCGCAAAATAATTGTTAAGTGTTCAATATCGGAAAAAGAAGTAGCCCCACCCGACGCTCAAGTCATCAGACTGCCTCGAG
>CAZHNR010000078.1:0-4717 GCA_964534065.1 uncultured Methanosarcinales archaeon | reverse complement strand
AGTGTATTCATCATGTTAATTTCATTCATGAGTCAAACCCTTTGAGATAGTTGCGCACTTTAGCTGCAAGTTCATAGTTTTCTTTTTGAATGAGTTCAGGTAATGCTTCGCTATATCTTTCGTACATGTAAATTTCTCTTTCCAGCGCGCCCATCAGATGTGCTGCGTTGACGCTTGTTTTCACGCTATGTTTTCGATACTGAAGTTTATCTTTAAACTCTTCGAGTCGTTCAAGTATGTGAATTTCTTTTCCATAAGGTATTCTCTTTCTTGCCTTCTTTTCCATATGGTATTGTGTATCTTCATACAGCATGTCTAGTGTCGCGTAGGAAATGTCTTTATGGTTATGAATGAAATTTCTCACAACCGAAGGTTTGTGGTCGTCAGGATTGGTAATATACCATTCAGTCACATCTATAATAAAAAATTCTTTATCTTTTGGAGTAAAGACTCCATCTTCATATCCTCTACGATCTAAGAGTTGCACAGCTAATGGATATTGCTCATTAAAATATGCTTCTTGAATGCACATGACTATGTTCTCGTCTGAGCTATGGTTGCATTCAGTAAGTGTTAAGAAATAATTACTTTGAAACAATGAGAGAATGTTGCTCAGAGGATGCATAAATGATTCAGGTGCAGCTCAGTTTAAAAAACTTTTCTTACTTTTTAAGTCCTTGTTCTACTGCTTTAGTAAGTTTAGCAATTTCTTCTTGAAAACTTTCTACATCAGTGAAATCTCTGTAGACAGAAGCGAAACGAATGTATGCAATCTTATCGAGTTTTCGAAGACGGTTCATCACAAGCATACCTATTTTGGTAACTTTTACTTCGCCTTCATCGCTACTACGAATTTTATATTCTACTTCATCAACAAGACTTTCAATATCTGCAAGCGTTACCGGTCGTTTTTCGCAACTACGCATGACACCGCGAATAAGTTTTTGACGGTCAAAGCTTTCCCTACTCCCGTCCCGTTTCACCACAAAAATGGGTTTCTGTTCAACGCGTTCATAGCTGGTAAAACGTTTTTCACATTTGAGACAACTTCTTCGACGGCGAGTCTCGTGTTCACTTGTCTCGCGCGTTTCTAGGACTTTATTCTCAGGATGTTGACAGTAGGGGCAAATCATAGTTTCTTCATGGCAAATCCTCTTTATAAAGATTCCGTCATGAAATTTATAAGCAACACATCCTTTTTTATGTAGTATGGCTAAAAAATCAAAAAAACGAGATGCGGTACATAAGATGGTGGAAAAGAGCCAACTTCAAGCAGGTAGTGCTCGTAGAAAAATCCGTAAGAACGTCATTCCTGTGGTTATTTCAGGTTTTGCCTTTGTGGTTGCTTTGGTATGGCGTGACTTCATTCGAGATGTCGTGGAATTGATGGTTGAGCGTACTGGTATTGAGAATACCTATATTTACTCTTTTGTCGTCGCAGTGTTGGTTACTGTTGTGGCATTAATCGTAGTATTTATTATTACAAAAGACCCTAAAAAATTAGAAAAGACGGAATAGTTATATATAACTTCCACAGAAACCGTAAAATAGCGGTTTTCAGAGTCCACAAGACCTCGCAAAACCAAAATCTTTATAAGCTAATTATTGTTTCTCAGGCAAGCAAAGGAGAATTTACGCCCGAATAGTGTAGTCCGGCCTATCATGCGGCCCTGTCGAGGCCGCGACCCGGGTTCGAATCCCGGTTCGGGCGCCATTTTCCTTTGCACTTGTGGTCCAGTGGGAGGAATATTTGTAGACGTATATCATCTATTTGTTCTATACTGGCCCACGAATATAAAGGCTGTAACCAAACTCTTGAGCCGGTAGCTCAGCCTGGTAGAGCACCTGACTTTTAATCAGGTGGTCGCGAGTTCGAATCTCGTCCGGCTCACCATTTCATTTTTATACCTTACGCGCAAGGGGGATCTATAAGCCAATGACTGAAGAACAATTACGACACGTGCTCGTACCAAAGCACGAAAAGATTTCTGACAAAGAGAAGCAAGCACTGCTTGCTAAGTACAATATTTCTAGCAAAGAATTACCAAAAATCGATATTAATGATGCTGCTATTAGTCACCTAGGTGCACAGCCTGGTGATGTTATTAAAATTACTCGAGATAGTCCGACTGCTGGTACAGTCATTTTCTATCGAGGTGTTATGAATGAGTAAATTTGAAGACCCGAACTTGTTATTATACAAGTTCTTTGAAGAGAACTCCTTGATTCATGCTGACTTACATTCTTTCAATAATTTTGTTGAACATGAGTTAAAGCGTATCATTGAAGAAAACCAAGAAATTGAACCAACAATTATTCCTCCTAATGTAGAGGATTTCAAAATTCGATTGGATAATATTTGGGTAACTAAACCTGAAATTACAGAAGCTGATGGTTCTAAAAGAAACATTCTTCCAAACGAAGCAAGGCTACGTAAAATCAGTTACGCTGCACCTATTTTTATTGAAGTGAGCGCGCATATCAACGGTGTACAACGAGAAGAATTCAAATTACAAATTGGTAACTTACCTATAATGCTTCAAAGTCGTTTCTGCCATTTATCTGAAATGACTCGTGAAGAAAGAATTCAAGCTGGAGAAGATCCAGATGATCCGGGCGGTTATTTCATTGTGAACGGAACAGAAAAAGTTCTTGTAAAAATTGAAGATCTCGCACCAAATCGTTTAACTATTAACAAAGCTTCAACAGGTATCAGTCCCTTTGTTGGTAAGCTCTTTAGTGAACGAGGAAGTTATAAGATTCCACATGAATTTGAGAAACCAAAAGATGGTATTGTCTATCTTTCCTTCACCCGAGTAAAACGGATTCCTGTCGTACTCCTGTGCAAAGCACTGGGTATGCTTAAGGATGAAGATATTATGAAGGCAGTTGGTCTTGAACAAGACAATGAAGTCTTTGTCAACCTCTTTGAATTTGTCGATGTCAAAGACAGAGAAGAAGCACTTGATCAAGTTGCAAAACGTATTGGTATTACGCAAAGTCGAGATATTCGAATTATTCGAGTTGAAGAAATTCTTGACAAATATTTGTTGCCTCATTTAGGAATTACTCCTGAAGATAGAAACTTTAAGGCAATTAATATGTGTAAGTACACGAAACAATTCCTGCGAACTACGAGAGGAGATTTCGAGGTTACAGACAAGGATCATTATATGAACAAGCGACTTAAATTAAGTGGTGATCTTCTTGGTGATCTCTTCCGTGTAAACATGAAAGTTTTGATTGGAGATTTATTATACAATTTCCAACGAATTGTCAAACGAGGAAAGATTCCAAGTATTAAAGTTATTATTCGTGAAAAGCTATTGACGCAACGTATCTATAGTAGTATGGCAACAGGTAATTGGGTAGGAAGTAGAACTGGTGTAAGCCAGCGTATCTCCCGTCACAACTATTTAGAATTCTTGTCTAGTCTGCAGCGTGTCTTTAGTCCGCTGTCAAGCAGTCAGGAAAACTTTGAAGCACGAGCTTTACATTCAACGCATCTTGGACGACTGTGTCCGAGTGAAACTCCAGAAGGTTCAAGCATTGGTTTGCGAAAGAACCTCGCATTACTTGCAAGCGTAAGTGATGAAGTAAACGAACAAGATCTGGTAAAATCCCTAGAAACAATGGGTCTAGAATCAGTAGCTAGGTGAAAAAATGGCAGATGTATTTATTGATTATAAGTTTAGTGGTACCGTAAAAGATGCTAAGACATTCGCAGAAAGAGTTATTTCTGAGCGACGAATGAATCGAGTTCCTTTAGCGGTTAACGTATTTCATAATGAAGAAACTGGAAATGTCTATATTGAGACAAGCCGAGGAAGAAGTATTCGACCTCTTCTTGTTGTTAAAGAAGGTAAATCTACATTAACAAAACGACATATTGAACAACTGAAAAAAAATGAAATTGCATGGTCTGATTTAGTAAAACAAGGTGTTATTGAATATCTTGATGCAGCTGAAGAAGAAAACGCACTTGTTGCGTTTACTGATGGTGAACTCACTCCTGCACATACGCATTTAGAAATTAGTCCTGTTGATATCATGGGAATTGCAGCTGGTCTGGTACCTTTTGGTCACCACGATTCCGGTCCAAAACTTTCTACTGGTTCCAAGAATCAGAAACAAGGTGTTGGATTTTACGCAGCAAACTTCCCTGTTCGAATTGACATGGATACAAACCTACTTCACTACCCGCAAGCTCCGCTTGTTTCAACAGTGTTGTATGATTTAGCACAGTATAACAAACACCCGAGTGGTCAAAATATTATTGTTGCAGTCATGTCCTATCAAGGGTTTAATATGGAGGATGCAATTATTGTAAATCAAGGTAGTATTGATCGTGGTTTTGCACGAAGTCATTATTATCGACCTATGGTTACAGAGGAACTTCGTTATTCTGGTGGTCTGCTTGATGAAATTGGAATTCCTGATAAAGATGTGAAGGGTTTCAAAACAGAAAAAGCATACCGTTACTTAGAAGACGACGGAATTATTTATCCTGAAGCTCCTATTGATGAAGGCGATGTTATTATCGGTAAGACTTCTCCGCCTCGATTCCTGAATGCTATGGAAGAATATAACTTAGCAGCAAGCAGTCGACGTGAAAGTAGTATGAGTATGGGTCATGGACAGTCAGGTACTGTTGATATGGTCATGCTTACTGAAAACGCTGAAGGAAATAAACTCATTCAAGTTCGATTACGTGAAC
>CAZHNR010000077.1:0-4775 GCA_964534065.1 uncultured Methanosarcinales archaeon | reverse complement strand
ATTTAAGCCAATATATACAATAACAGCAGAATTCACACACAACAGCCGTCTAAACGTCAAAAACATGCACGAAATGCTATTTGACAGCATACTACAACAATTACTAGACGAATTCAAAGGAGAAAACCTGTACAGAACAACAAACATCAACAACCTAGAAGAAGTACTCAATAAAGGACACGAATACGTAAACGAGAACAAAAAAAGCACGTACGCAAGCGAACACCTCCAAAAAGCACTAGAATACGGAGCAAGAGAAAAAACAAACAATGTCCTCACAGAAGGAGTGCTCACAACAATATACAACAAACACGAACTAAAAAAAGAAGACATCTATGAGTACAGCTTCAAAACAAACCCAAAAAACGCAATAAAAGGACTAATCCTATTCCTACCAAAAAATTACGATCACAACAAAACACAAGAAATACAGAAAAAAATCGACAAAACAATGTATGAACAGAAAACATTTGATCTTTACGATGAAAAAAACCGCAAATACACCAAAATACTAAAGAAAAAATATCAAGAATAAAACAAAATCGCTGAGGAGAAAATGACACTAAACCACATACAAACCTCAAACAAAAGCATCAAAGTTCAAGGAAAAGTATTCTACAACGACAGACGAAGAAGAATAGACATCAAACGACCAATAAGAGACTTATTTGAAGAAACTAGCGAAAACAACATCGAGTACGTCATGGAACTCTGCATGAACCAACAAACAGCAATCAACAGAGTAAAAGAACTCAGCAACAAAAAAGTCATACCAGTACTCCTATACTTCACAGAAGGAAAGAACAAACAATGAACGAATCCGACAACTGCCCAGAGTGCGGAAACAGACATATAGAACTCGATAGATTGCAAGCAGAATACATCTGCAAAAAATGCGGGCTCGTTATCGAAGAAGGAAAGCTAGACAACGGCTACGTAAGCCAAGCAATACAAAAAAGAGCAATAAACCCCTACTTACTCAACAGCGGAACGAAAGAAACACACGGGCGAATAGTAAAACACTCATGGCTACTTTCAACAAGAGAGAAAAATCTCAAAAAAGGATACGACCTAATCGAATTAATTGCAGGAAGACTCCACCTCCAAGAAAAAGTAAAACGCGAAGCACAATACATCTACAAAAGAGCACTCTTTGAAGGATTGGCAGTAGGAAGAAACAAAGAAGCACTACTACACGCAAGCATCTACATTGCATGCCTCATTCACGAAGTACCAAAAACAGGAATGGAAATAACAATAAGAAGCGAAACAACAAAAAAACAACTATACAAAGCAGTTAAACTCATTACAAGAAAATTAAGCATTGCAGTTCCTAAACTCGATCCAATTGACTTAGTTCCAAGATACGCCAGCTCACTAAAATTATCTCCCAAAACAATAACAAGAACAAACGAAATACTAGAAAAAATACAAACAAGCAATATAAAAAACGGGAAAAAAGCAGAAACACTAGTAGCAGGAGCACTCTACCTAGCAACACAACAAACAGGAGAAAAAAGAAGCCAAAGAGAAATAGCAAATACAGTTGGCGTAATAGAAGTAACAATACGTAAGATAAAAAAAGAATTTTTAAAGTCAGTTTAAAGTACTAAATGTATGAAATCAAAAGAAGATACTTACAATACTGGAACTGAAGAAAAAATACATGCGCTTGCTGAACAAGAATTGATTGCGGAAGGATTCATGCGAATCAAAAAAAATGGCCAATCAGTTTGGACTGAAAAAGGACTCATAGATGCATGGAAAACCTACTTAAAATGGAACATAATTATGCAAGGAGCTCTTGAAAAAGCTAAGCCAGTAGAAGATTAAACTGAATCCTTTTTTCTGGCTTTTATCCGCAGGATCATTGCTTAATATCCCGTTTACTGGCTTTCCTTTTCCCCGTTATATTACTCTTGAATTGTTGTTGGAGAAAGGATTGAATATCTGATCTGAGAAGTATTGGTACTTCTGGTGCTATTTTTTTGTAGCGGTATTTGTCTTGCGTGTCTGCAAGAACAATAAAGAGGTTTTTGTACTTGCTTCTCGCTTCAAGAAATTTATTAAGGAGTCTTTTTTTGTGTCGGTTGAAGCTTTTTCCCGTTTCAATCTCTAAAGCCAATTCTTCTCCTTTTGCATTTTTGAAGATAATGTCTGCTTCTTTAGTTACAGCAATACGTATTTCTTGAGTATATTTTTGTAGTTCTTGTTTGATGTTTTGTACTAGGAATGTGTGGTCGAATCCTTCTGGAGCGATTGGTTTTACCCATACTTCTGTTTTTCCTTTTCTTCCTACTGGAACTCTTTGAGCTACTTGATAACCTTTATTTGTTAAATAATTCTTTTCTTCTGAGGTTAAATCAGCTCCGTAAAACAAGCCTTTCTCTAAATCTAATGTTATATTCACTTCAGTTCGTTCATCCTTATGTTCTTTCTCAATTATTTTCTCGTTTGGATTTGTTGTTATAATATTATGTTCTTGTGGGCTTGCAATTACTTCTAATTCTTGGTGTTCATTGTCAAGAATGAGTATTCCTTTCCCTTGCGTTGCTGTTAAGAGATATTCTTTCTCCATACCGCTTAAGTGGAATGTTCTTACAACAGTATCAATAATTGCAGGTTTTTGACGCAAGAGGAAAGTGTATGCACTGTTTGCTAGAACTGCTCCTCCTGCCTTGCTATTAACAAGGTCTCCTACGTCTTGAGTGATGAGAAGAAGGCCTAAGTTAAATTTTCGACAGGTTTTTACTATTTCAAATATGTATCCTGCTTCTTCAGCTTGAG
The DNA here is from genome assembly GCA_964534065.1 of uncultured Methanosarcinales archaeon. Lineage (GTDB taxonomy): Archaea > Nanobdellota > Nanobdellia > Woesearchaeales > SKGA01 > SKGA01. The sequence continues at coordinate 1,988 of CAZHNR010000077.1, read as the reverse complement.
ATAATAAACTCCACGCCTCATCTACCACAAGAAGTTTTTTGCCCGTGCCTTCTTTCATTTTCAAATAAACATAATCTAGGATGAGAAACATAACAATCGGTTTGACCTGCTTTGGCATGTCGCCAATATTGAAACACACAAAATTATTGTCAAAGTTGATACTGCTTTGTTTGTTGAGAAATCCAAATACTCCATCAACATACATGTAGAGACGGTTGATTAAAGCTCGATACGTTATTTTTTCTGATTGTGCTGCTTTCCTATCCATGTCCAGGAGGGTTTTGTAAAGGTCTCCAAGGATTGGCGGTTTTTTGTGTTTGTAGCTTTCTGCAGTTATTCCTTTCTTTGCGTAGGTTTCGTTTATTGCTTTGTCAAGAATACTTTTTTGAATCTCTGAAAGTTCTCCAAACATTATTTTAAACAAATCCATGAGAGCAAGACGTTTCTCAATATAATCATGACCCATAATATCAAGAGGATTAATGATGGTTTTGCTTGTTCTTGAAATTGTTATAAGCTCTCCTTTACAATGACCTACAAGACCAGTATATTCCGACTGAGGATCAATAACCATTATTTTTGTGTTGTTAAGGAGTTGTCTTGCTATCAGAAGTTTTGTAAAATAACTTTTCCCAGAACCCGATGTTGCCAGTACTACTCCGTTAGCGTTTGACAGGGCGTAAATGTCTTTGATATAAGGTACTTTATTCTTATTTAGACCTAACATTACCCCTCCTTTTTCAAGAGTTAAAAAAGGGCTTGTGAAAGGAAAAAAAGCAGAAAGAGCTTGAGTAGTAATATTTCTTGTAATTTCTAATTTATTATTAGCAATAGGCACCATACTTTGATACGCCTGAACCTGGCGAAAATAAGGTTTATGAGGAACAATCATCAAACTATTAAGCTCAGACTCAACCTTCTTCGTAAGCAAATCAAGCTCCTCCTTAGTCTTACCCTTACAATTAATGTACAGGCTCACATTGAACATCTTCTGATTACCTTTCTGTAACTCTTCCAAAACCTTTCTTGTATCCTGATATTTAATTTCCAAAGAGGGATTGATGCTTCGTTTCTTCTCTTCAGCAAACAAATCAGCACGCTGCTTCTGCAACTCCCTATTTAGAGCAAGCATAGTGGACTCAATACTAAAAGGCTCAACATGAATAGAAATATCAAAATCATCATTACTACTAATAATCCTATCAAGAAAACCAGACTCAACAATACGAGGATAACCCGCAGCAGCAATTATCCTACACTGTTTATTATTTACAAGAAGAGATTCTACGTTATCTTTGACAAAGTTAGGTGCAATAAGATAATGAAGACCCTGAGTTGCATCATCAGAAGATTCTCGCACATCATCAACATCATTGAAAAATAACCGAAGATTAGAAAGTAATTCTTTGTCAGTAATCCGTTTTGATTGAATACCCATTCCCTTCAAACGTTCTTTACAAACTTCCGTTTGAATATCCAAATCAGAATATTTTGGAATAACAATAAAAAATAAGCGATTTCTCATTTGATTCTCTTTAATATTACTTTTCATAAAATCAGAAAAATCTTTGAAAAGATCAGGATCAGATGCGTCTTTACCAAGCTTAGCCAAATACTCATCAATATTGAGATTGTGTGTGGTAACAACAAATTGTGCGGGGAAATCAAGACTGTTAAGGAATTTTTGAAAACCAAAAATAATAGTTTCCTGCTCAGCCTTAGTTTTAATACTAAAATTAATAGGAAAAACCTGCAATACAGAAATCTCCCTACCAGAAAAAATAGTATTATTTTCAACCTTTGTTATCTGCACAAGTTCCTGCATTTTCTTAGATTGCAACGAAGCACTCCTAAACTTAAGATAAGTATAGATTCGTTTAATCCAGTCGCTTAAATCAAAGAACATAAAGAATACAGCAAAGATAGCAGGGAACAAAGCAAAAATAAACTTTACTGTAAAACTCGCTTTCGAAGTAAAAATAATAAGA
>CAZHNR010000076.1:0-4831 GCA_964534065.1 uncultured Methanosarcinales archaeon | reverse complement strand
GCTCGTTCTTCTTCAACTTCATCTTCTTCACTAAATGCTCGAATAAACTCTTCAATGGTTTTTTCTTCAGCGAGAACTGCAAGTACTTCGTACTCAATAACTTTGGAAACGATGTAGAGGTTTTCTACGTATTTTTGTGCTCGGTTGTAACTGTAATGCATACGGTATCCGTCAAAGTACCAGGTAGCGCTTGCACCTGTTCGTTTGATTGCTACACGTTCAAGTTCGATTTCTACATCGTCTTCTGTGAGGCCAAGAGCTCGCAGGGTGGTAAGAATATTATTTTTGAATTGGATTGCTCGCCTGTTGGCTGAGTCTTTAATCGTAATACTTTTGATTTCATGTCCTTTGACTTTGATGAGTGTCATAGTTGTTTTGGAATAAGTTTTGCTTTATAAGATGCTTGTTTAGATTTCTTTGTTGTTTCTAGTCGGTATATTGCATCCGGTAGCTTGGGTTCGGTATATTGGGATGTGGAGCTATCTATATCATATATATTTATAAACAGATTTAGCTACCTGGGAGGTCCAATGGAAACAACACCAATATTAAAAAAAAGAGTGAGTACTGCTCCTAAAACAGTACTGATGCTCCCTGATAATTATTATCCTAATCGTTCAACGCTTAAGGAAGAATCAGCGGCTGCAGATGCCCATCTTTTCAAACCATATGTGCACTATGAAGATATAGAGCCGTATGTAGGAAAACATAACCGTTCTCTTGCAAAAAAGGTTACAACCTATATTGACGAACTTGCAGACAAGCTTGGCCGAGGGACGGACTCAATGTATTCAGGAACAGGACTACGTAACCACTACGGACTTCCGCCGGTAGAGAACCGAGTTATGTCTTTTAGTGTAATTTTAGGTGACGCGCAAGATAATATTCCTGCACTCCAAGAAGAGTTTAAGGCTGCTAGAGAGCAATATTTTGTTCGAGATGGAGATATTTTCAAACCAGTGGCAGGATCATTATTTGACAGTTTCAAATATCCTGTAGAATTTGTTACGAACTATGATGCTCCTAAAAAAGATCATTTTCGTGTACGATCCGTCATTGAACGTAATGATATGCTCACGCAAGCAATGGGCGCTTTCAGTTCTCAAGGCAGAGATTTAGCTGAAATAATTTTTTACAACCAAGCTGCATTTGATGATTTACACAATGTGTATCAGTTGTAATTTTTGAGGAAGGCTTCTTCCTCCTTTTCATTAACTTTTATAAACTCAATCTTGTTTGTTTTCTTCACTCCTTTTGGGGAATTAGCTTAGCCTGGTATAGTGCTCAATAATTTGAGAAATTATTGGCACCACTCGGAAAAGAGGTATTTCCTCGTTGGCACCGGTATTATGTACTGTGTGATTTGTTTTTTACTCCATTTTGGGGGTGTAGCTTAGCCTGGTATAGCACCGGTCTTATATGACCTCACATCGTTTAGGTGTGTATCGCAAGACTACCGGCGGTCGAGGGTTCAAATCCCTTCTCCCCCACTTTTTTTCAAAAAGTGCCTGAAGGTATTTGAACCTTGGTTCATTGAGGAAATTTAAGAAATTTCCGAGATGTCTCGAAAACGTTTTGTTTTCTCAACAAATCCCTTCTCCCCACCTTTCTTCTTCATTATCTGCGATGTTCTTCTGCTGTTTTGTTGTTTATATTCTTCAATTATTATATTAACTACTAATAAGTGATAACAAAAGCGAAAGATTTATATATGTACTTTCTTCATAGATGAGTAGGATGAAAAAAACACTCAAAAATAAACTTCTTACGGGCATTCTAGCTGCTTCTACGGTACTTGGATCAGTTGATGCTGATGCGCAAAGTACACGATTTCGTACACGAACTGACAGAAATGGCCCTGCACCTGTAGAGACAGGTCTCAGTATTGGAGGAGCTATGTTGGCACCGATTCCAAATGCTCAAGGACCTGCTTTAGGCGGTTATTTGAGCTTCGGTATACAAGGTAAGGTCTACGGCGAAGTTGGTTATTATGATGCACAGCGCCAAGTAGATGAATTTGCTATGCCTGCTACACAGTATTCTCAATTTGCAGAGATACGCGCACAGTATAATGGAAATATTAGTAATTTATACGTTCGTGGAGATATTCGTTCTGCTTTTCTTGGAACGGTGAAACTAGGAATTGACTTTGGTAAAGTTCGTATTGGTGCTGGAATGGTCTATAGTGATGTTACTTCTCGCGTTCAACTGTATCAAACCAGCAACGCAAGCAGTCCTGCTATGTCTATGGAAATAGATTCTGGACATCAATCTACCGGAGTTACTGTATCTGCTGACGTAGAATTAGGAGAACGATTCACTTTAGGAGCTGAATGGGCTCTTCTTCCTGAATTAGAGACGGGGAACATGAATTCAGCATTTGGAGTTCGTGCAGGAATTAATCTTATAAATCCAAAGCATTAAAAACTCAAGCGCTATTATAAATGGTAGTTAATACCTAGTACTAGTGCCCCTTCAATGCGGCTTAATCTACGTATAACAAAACTGTAATGGAGGGAAAATCTCATGGAAGGAAAAGTAAAATTTTTTAATAATGCAAATAACTTTGGCTTCATCACTGGTGATGACGGTAAAGAATATTTTGTACATGTTTCTGGCCTTGCTGATGGCGTTTCAATTGATGAAAACGACACAGTAACTTTCGACGTTGAAGAAGGTGACCGAGGTCCAAAAGCAACTAACGTAAACAAAGCATAAGCCTAGTTAACGTTACATTCCGCTTCCTTGGAAGCAACTTTCTTTTTTCAATTTCTTTTTTTATTTTCTGCTCATTTCTGTTCACTTGCATATGTTGTTCTAAAAACAAATCTTTATAAATCAATTATCGTTTCTTGAGCCTACGCTTATACGAATCTGGTATGGGTGTAGAGAGTGTTTATCGCTTTCAAAGACGATTTAGTAAAAACAAATTGCATAGGCAAAACGGACGTAGTAAATAATGCTTCGGTGGTGTAGTCCGGCCAATCATCTCAGCCTTTCGCGCCGAGGACCCGGGTTCGAATCCCGGCCGGAGCACTCTCCTTATCTGGAGCACTTCTTAGTATATATCTATATTCTAGTAAGTGAATTTATTTTAAGATAATAAAGTAAAATATTGGGTGGCAATCAAAAATGTATTGAGAACCTGACGGTTCCCAGCACATCAAATCCACCAAGGTGAATTTAATGAAAAGATCAAGTCGACGATGGAAGAAAAAAGGTCAAATGCGTTGGAAGTGGCAACGAAAACGTATGAAGAAAGAAAAGCGGAAACGAGCGCGTAAATAGGTGAATAATATGGCAGCTAAAAAACGAAAAGTAACGACTCAAAAAGTCAAAAAGAAAAAATGGTTCCCAATTCACGCACCAAAGTTCTTTAATGAACAATTGCTTGGTGAAACCTATGTACACGAAGAAAGCGATATTGCTAACAAATACGTTACTGCAAACCTTTCTACAATCCAAAAAAGCTTTCGAAAACAAAGTATGAACATTCATTTTCGAGTGACAGATGTTGCAGATGGTAAAGGACAAACTGAAATTATTGGTTATTCCTTAATTACCTCCGCAATCAAACGACTAGTTCGACGAGGACGGGATAAAATTACTGATTCTTTCCTTGCAAAGACGAAGGATAAACAAATTGTTCGCCTTAAACCTCTTATCATTTCTATGAATAAAGGTACGAAAAGTCTTCAATCTGCTATTCGTTTAGAATCTCGTAGAGTGCTTCGAGAATATACATTCACAAAAACTACACAAGAACTTTTTGCCGACATCATTGAAGGTAAATTGCAGAAAATGATTAAACAGGCAGTTGCAAAACTGGCTCCAATCAAAAGTGTAGAAATGCGAATCGCACGTCTTGAAGAAAATACGAAAGTCATTGTAACAGACAAAGAAGTTGAAAGTGAAAAAGTAACTATTCGTTCTAAAGACGAAGGTGAAAAACACTTAAGCGAAGAAGAAATCAAAGCACAAGAAGAAGCGAAAGCAGCAGCTATTGCAGAAGATATTGCAAAGGGTGTTCGTGATGCTCCTTTAGAAGACGATGCAGATGATGATTCTTCTGACGACTTTGGCGATGATGATGACTTTGACGATGAAGACTTCGGTGACGATGATGAAGATTCTGACGATGAAGATTCTGATGACGATTCAGAAGAAGACTCTGACGAAGTTGCAGATGACGAAGTTGCAGACGATGATTCTGATGAAGACTCTGAAAAGAAAGCAAAGTAATTTTTTTTAACGCTCTCTGAGCGTTTTTTCTTTTCCTTACTACAATGGTACAAGAATTTACATATGATTTGGAACTAGACCGGATTGTAAATACAATCAAAACAAAAGAGTACCGAAAGGTTTGTATTCAATTACCTGATGGTCTCAAACCACATGCAAAAGAAATTAATGATCGTATTCGACAAGAAACTAAAGCTCGTGTACTTATTTGGGCTGGAAGCAATTTCGGTGCATGTGATTTACCCATAGAAGTCAAACGACTCGGTGTCGATTGCCTCATTCCCTTCGGTCATAGTGAATGGGTATACGATATGGAACGAGTTCGTTAACTCGTTCCGATCCCAAAGCGAAGCTTTTGGATATGGAAAAGGTCAGGTGACTTTTTCCAAAGGATAATTAAATAATTATCCACATGGAAAAAATGCGTTAGCTTTCTTGTTTTTTTTGTAATTCTTAGCATACGTTTTTATACTTCTTCTTCCTTTACATTATTGAATAATGCTTACTTCTTTGTAGGTATGTTGTCCTCAGAACGATTCTGAGACAATTCACTAAGGGTGAATCTAATGAATACAAAAATTGTACAAAC
>CAZHNR010000075.1:0-4905 GCA_964534065.1 uncultured Methanosarcinales archaeon | reverse complement strand
GTAACTCCCAGTTTCTAAAAAATCATTAATTTGTTTGAACAAGTAGGGGTTGCCAGAAGCTGCACGGCCAATACTTGCGTAATCTACGCCACTATATTGTAGCTTTTCCTTTGCCGTTTCAGGACTAGTGATATCTCCATTTCCAACAATTGGAATACGTGCTTCCTGTTTTACTTGTTTGATAATGTCCCAATTCGCATTCCCACTGTACCCTTGGTCTCTCGTACGGCCGTGAATGCTGAGCAAAGATGCACCTGCATCTTCTACTTCGTGGAGTACTTCTTGTATTGTGATAAGTGAGTCGTTAATTCCAGTTCTTGTTTTTACGGTGATAGGTATGTTCACGGCACTGCGCATTTCTTGAACTAAGTTTCCTATTGCTTTTGGGTTTCGCAACAATTCACTTCCTGCTCCAACCCGACAAATTTTATATGCAGGACATCCAAGATTAATATCGATGAAATCACAGTAAGGCTCGACAAGTTTAGCAGCTTTGGCCATATCTTTAGGTTCTGCACCAAATAACTGAACAGCAAAATTATCTTCATTTTCTGCTCTTTGACAGTGTTTCTCTACACGTTCAGGATGTTGGAGTAAACCTTTTGCATTAATGAGTTCTGTTACTGTCATTCCAGCACCGTAGGTTCTACATAAAGAACGAAAAGCGGCATCTGTAATACGTGCCATGGGCGAGAGAAAGATTCGGTTCTGTATTTTTGGAAACATTACTTTTCTAGAAGAGGATTTGTATTTTAAACATTACGATAAGAAAATAGCCGACAAAGAAATCCTTGCCGGCAAGTGAGGTTTTAAGGGGTACAACGCAAGTGTGCAGCTTGTGAGGGAGGTGTGGTATATGAAACAGGTACCCCTTATAATATATGAGAGTCTTTGGGCTTTTTAAAGCATGTTCAGTGTTCTTACAGAGTACGTCTTCGTAAACCTTAAAAATAAAACTCCATTCCAGTAGTACTATGGATCTTATAGCTATAGGTGTTCCATTGTGGTTTACTGCATCAGGAATTGCCGCTGAATTCGTATTTGGATTAGTTACTTTGCTTATTGCTTTTTTCTCCTATCGAATTTATCGTCTTACGCACCAACGATATACAGGATTGTTTACCTTAGCTTTTGCAAGTGTGAGTGCAGCATATTTCATTCAAGCAATTTTGAATTTATTTATTATTCTGGGAGTAAACTCCTCAGACGTAGTGGGAGCAATTGCTCCAGCAATCCGTCATAATGTCTTTCCGCTCAGCGTCATTGCTGTAGGTTTACATATTCTACTTATGATAGGAGGACTTGCATTACTTTCGTACGTTACTCTTCGTGAAAGCAATCCAAGAATATTTATTTTACTTGTATTCCTTAGTTTTATTGGTCTGTTAACTACAAAATCTTTGATACTAACTTTTTATCTCTTTTCCAGCATTTACTTACTCTTCATTACTTTCCAACATTATATTAGGCACAAAAATAAAGGAACAGCAAATTCCTTTCTCATCTATTTTGGCTTCGCACTCATATTCCTAGGAAATTTTCAATTGGCTCTTTCCTTCTTTATAGGAACTTTTTACCTTTTAGGTCACTTGACTACCTTACTTGGTTACTTCCTGCTTTTGGCAAGCCTGCTGCGAGTGGTGAAATAACATGGGAAAGAAACGAGGAAGATTACAGATTATTCATGACATTCTCAGTGCTATTCGAGCCAAAGGCGGCTCTATTAAACCAACGCATCTTCTTTACAAATCTAATTTAAGCCATCAAATGATGAGCGATTATCTTAAGGACCTTATTGGAAAAGGTTTTATTGAAGAAGAAATACAGAAAAAAAAGAACAAAATGTATTTGCTTACACCAAAAGGATATGATTACTTACAGGAATACAAAACAGTCATGCGATTCGTTGAAAGCTTTGGTCTTGAAGAAGAATAAACTTTATTACTTCCTTCTCCTTCTTTCTTTCTTGTGATTGATCCAACAAAAATAACAAATTTCTCTGCGACGGACTTAGAACTTGAAGAACTTGCTCTGTTCTGGATATGTGCCGCAGGAAAAAATGGGAAAACTGCAGCTCGCTTACTTGATGCTCTGTTACAATCACTACCTGGAACAACTCCTTTTAATAAAATTCGTTCTACCGACCCTGAACTCTTACCTGCACAATTGAAAGCTGCAGGAATAGGATGTCAAAACTCCAAAGCAAAAAGTATGTTGCAACTTGCACATAGTGGGATTGACTTGCGCAGGTGTTTACCTGAAGATTTAGAAACTATTCATGGTATAGGTCGAAAAACGAGCCGTTGTTTTATTTTACATTCTCGAAAAGACGCTCGCTACGCAGCGCTTGACACGCACATTCTTAAATTTCTTCGCGAGCAAGGTTATGATGCTCCAATAAGCACACCTGCATCAGCAAAGAAATATGCTGAACTTGAAGAAGCGTTTTTACAACTAGCAGATGCTGCTGGGAAATCTGTGGCTGCATTTGATCTTGAAATATGGAATTATTATGCAGTGTAAAGAAAAATTTATATAGTGGTCTCCCAAGAATTAGCTTTGATGAGTCAAACAACATCTTTTATGAATAACTTTTTCATGAATAATGTAGTCTGCACTCTCAAGATTACTGCGTATTCTTGGATGTGAACAGCACCGTTTTTTCGGAACTGTTGACAACAAGAATATGGCCTTCTTATTGTCGCATCCTTGAACCGCGTAAGATACGGTGCTAAAGCATCAAACGAGGTAAAAAAATGGGAGCATGTGTGCTTTGTAAAGAGCAAATAACAAATCCGTTGAGTCCTCAACGGTTAACAGAACAAGTAACAACATGGCTAGGGGAAACTCGACCAGTGCTCGCGACAGCATTTCAAGATGAGGTTAAGAATAACCTTAGCTATAACAATACTCTTGGAAATGACTTTTGTGTCGTCACTGGAACAAAGATGACTCTGTGCGCGTATTGTTTTACTGAACACATCTTTCATTGGCTCGTAGATCAAGACGTGGCAAGTGAGCTCATGCACGATTATGTAACTTTTTTCAACTACGATGTGACTGGGAAAGGTTATCGCCAAGATGCAAGAGACAAAGGTTATCTTGAATAGTTATTTTCTTTTTTTTTCTTTTTTGTCAAAAGATTTATATCTTGAATTAGCTTTTGCTCGTTTATGAATTTTATATTTACTACATTGCTCGCACTGCAATACTCTGCGGATTTGCAGAAGAAGCCTGTTTCTCGAGACGCTATTGAACGTCTTTCCTTTGATTTTGAAGGAGCAGTAGAAGATGTCTTTTCCAATGCATTATCTATTAGGCCACGCGAATTTTCAGACTTTTTTTCTGAACCCGCATACCTATCAGTTGACCATTCTCTTGAAGGTTGCATAGAAAAAGGAGATGTGCTAAATTTTTCTGTGCCAGCATATTTTCCTGCAAAGGAAAAAGGATATTATCATAAAATAAGTCGCATGAAATATCACCTTCCTGCACTCTCAATTTTTACGAGTGTTTTACATCCCAATCTAGCGAACTCTTCAGTTATTGTATTATATAATCTTGATGGGTCTGTTAATCCTCTCAAAGAACATGAACAACTCACACAATTAATTAACAATTCAATAGTTGCTGCAAAAAAAGAAACAAAAAACTTTGGCTCTTTGGATGACTTTGATATCTATCTTTCTTAGTAAGAGAACATTTTGTGAACTGTATCTCTACCAAAAAATGTAAGAATTTATTTTCTTACGTAGGTATCAAAAGAGAATAATCCGCTGTCGTGGGGAATGCTTTCTTTTAATTTCCATTCAAGGTCTGTATCTATCTTTGGAAAATAGACATCTCCTTCAAAGTCTTTTTTGATATTTGTAATAACTAATTCATCAACAAAACTCATAGATTCATCATATAATCTTGAACCGCCCATAATTGCAACTTGGTCGTACTTGTCAAGTGTTTCCACAGCTTCATCTAAACTACTGTATACTTTTATTCCATCAGTAAGTCCCATTGTTGTACTTAATACAATATTATCTCTTCCTTTCAAAGGACGTACTCTTTTAGGAAGTGATCCCCAAGTACTTCGACCCATAAGAACCGCATAGTTATCTCCAGCAGTTACATCTTGAAAATGTTTCATATCAACAGGACGAAAAGAATTTTTATCTTCGAATGTATTCCAGAATGTATTATTATCAATATGATATTCTCCAAGTCTCCAAGGCATCTCATTTTCTGACTTTACTCCAATAACTCCGTTTTGCGCTACCGCTGCAACTGATATAATTTTTACCATGAGAGTTTAAATTCCTTTGATGATTATAAATTTACTGGATACGCGCTATTTAAATACTGAAGATGCTTTATAGGAGTAGCATCGAGACCTTCGTGAAAAAAGACCTTAGTGACTACTGTCAAACTGTGTGTAAAGCCCAGTGTTGCAAGCGAGGGAAACTTCCTCTAACATCTGAAGAGACGGAGTTATTTTCTTCAAAACGTATTGATGAAAACAATTTTTATGACTTAACAGGAGGCTGCCAACATTTGCGCGGAGTTTCCTGCGGAATGTATGAAAAACGCCCAGTCGCTTGTCGAACATATCCCTTCCATGCTATTGGACCAATTCTTATTGCAACAACAAGTTGTCCTGCTGTGGACGAAGGATTTCTTGATGAAGACATAGAAAAGAGAAACGCCAGGAAGTTGTAAGTAATTTTTGTGGTAGTTTTAATTCTCCTGCACAATTATTTCCTGAGAATAATTCATAAAGTATATTGATAGCGGGAAGAGGATTCCAACGAGTGTAGCGAGTGGCGCCAAAAATCTTTGATTTTTTAGCGTGAACCTAGGTTCAACCACTTACCGGATTTTTTCATAGAAAAAATAGCGGGAAGAGGATTTGAA
>CAZHNR010000074.1:0-4916 GCA_964534065.1 uncultured Methanosarcinales archaeon | reverse complement strand
TCTTTAATTGTTCATCTGTAGCTACCGTGTGTACAGTAAGATCATAATCTTTTTGTAAGGATGAAAGAAGATTAGCCATCGAATAATTTCTATAAAAAGCTAAGTCATGCTCGATATCGGGAAGCGTTACCAGCGCATTAGGCTTATCTGTGTCTTGCGCTACTTCATGAATAGTAGGTGTTCCCTGAAGTACTTGCATAGCAAGAGAAGTGTCAGATGATGTATGCAGCATATCTCGAGATAATATGGTGTTATTTCCGTAAACCAGTTCTTCTTTGAAATCAGCATAACTCATATGCTTTGAATAAATTGAACATCCAACAAGAGCCGAAGCTAGGAGTACAGGTAGCACTTTATTTTTTATATTATTTATTTTCATGGTAAAAATGCTGGTGACAAAAGTATAGCCACCAGCTAGGGTGTGTAGATGTGTGGTAAATATTAGCCTACATGAATATTCGTATAGGTTGCGTGCCGTGTTGTTTTGAGCGCAGGATGCTGCTGCATAAGTTTTTGTGTTTGTTCTTGTATGCACTTATAGCTTGTCAAAGTTTTTCTCATAACATCTTGACGTGTTTCAAGTACTTCTTCAACAGGAACATCGCAGCAATGTTCAATACGGAATTTTCTTTCAAAACTCAAAATAGTCATACCTTTATCAGGACGGTAAAAAGAACTTGGATGTTGTTTTGCAATATGGAGTTTGGCTTTCACCCCAGCAAAATCATCTTCACGCAAGGTCAAAAAACCATATTCATGGTGCACTTCATGAGTCTTAGCGAAATAGCTTGCAGACTGTCTCGTAAAATCGCCTAATCGACCAACAATCGGTTCTCGTGTTACTTGATCTGTAAACATCATATGATATACAACTGTAATGTCAGAAGTTTCAAATAATTCTTTTTTCAAAATTTCTTTATCATTTTCCCCTATACCAATCAATTTGACGCCAGGGATGTATGCACTGAACACAGAAGGAGCAGCAATCGGATGCAATTGCTGATGAGTACCATATTTAATCGGATGATGCGCGTGATTTAATGCATGCCAAACGTCCTTTTTTGTTGGAAGAGTCGTTAGATTCGGCCACATCCGTTGAATTTTTAATAACTCAGCAAGTTCTTCCATAATGTCACTGTTCAGTAGTAATACTATATAAATGTTACGTTTTTACTCGTCACGAAGCTCATGACAGACATAGTTCGGATTATTCTCAACATAATCTTGATGATACTCTTCAGCTGCGTGAAACTCAGTTGCAGGAACAATTTCGGTTGCCGCAGGTTGATCAAAAATTCCTTTAGCATCAAAGGCATCTTTGCTCGCTTCTGCAGTTTGACGTTGCTCTTCACCATAATAAAAAATAACAGAACGATACTGAGGCCCAACATCAGGACCTTGACGGTTCACCTGCGTAGGATCATGCATACGCCAAAACAGTTCAACAAGTTCTTGGTAGCTTACCACATCAGGATCAAACAATACCTGCACAACTTCTGCATGACCAGTCTTTCCTGTACTTACTTTCCGGTAACTTGCGACATCCTTGTCACCACCCATATATCCGGAGACGACATCAAGTACGCCTTCTTGCTGAGAAAATAAATGCTCAACACCCCAGAAACAACCACCGCCAAACACAGCAGTCTCCACATTAAATAAAGATTTGTACTCAGTCAAACCTTCTTTATCTAAATCACTGAAAGGAATAAAGCGAAGTGAAGCACTATTAATACAATAGCGCGGTTGACCATTCGGTCCATCATCAAAGACATGACCAAGATGACTCTCGTCAGTTCGGACTTCCTCACGTTTCATACCATGACTCGTATCTTCTTTGATTTCAATAGAAGAACCAGGAATAGCAGCAGTAAAACTTGGCCAACCCGTACCAGAACTAAACTTATCCTCAGAACTAAAGAGAGGCTCATTTGTATTTACATCAACATAAATACCCACTTCCTTATGGTTCCAATATGCATTGTCAAAAGGAGTTTCAGTTCCCCCTTGCTTCGTTACAAATTCAGTAATATCAATATGTTCATCTGGCATAATAGTCAACTCCGTTGCAAGAGGTGCTTGACAACCCGTAAGGAAAAGAACAAGCACCGCAAAAAATAGTATTTTCACGTTAAGAGTTTAAAAAGTTTGTTTAAATTGCTTGTGAAACTCACCTAGAGGAAAAAACCATAAGATTTATGAATGAAAAATCAATTGCAGTACCTATAAGATAGGAAGGTGTGCAGTATAAGTGCCTAAACTATCGAGGTAAATTAAAATGAGACATACACAAAAACATTCTATGAATCCATTATTGATGATCGGTCACGTTGTAGTCATACTACTTCTTGTTGTCATGGTCGTTCAATTAGATACATTAAACAATAACATTGACGGCGGCGTAGTAGCAGCTCCAAGTAACGGCGGCGCAGCAGCACCAAGTGCAGCACAAGCACCAACAGCACCACAGCCAGCAGCAGGAGTAACTGCTGAACAAATGGCAGCTCTCTTAGAAGATGCTAATGTAAAAGGAGACCCAGACGCTCCAGTAACCATCGTTGAATACAGTGACTTTGAATGTCCATTCTGTGCACGATTCTACAGCGACACACTATCACAAATTGAAGCACAATACATCGATACCGGTGTAGTGAAACTTGCTTACAAACACTTCCCATTAAGTTTCCATCCAAACGCACAAAAAGCTGGTGAAGCTTTCGAATGCGCAGCAGACCAAGACGCAGCATGGGAAATGCACGACACACTCTTTGAAAAAGGAATGGGTTCAGGTGTACCAACATTTAAACAATATGCAGCAGACTTAGGCCTTGATCAAGCAGAATTTGATGACTGTCTAGACAGTGGTAAATACGCAACAAAAGTTTCAAGCCAAGCGCAAGAAGCACAAAGCGTAGGTGTACGAGGTACTCCAGGATTCCTCATTAACGGACAACTGGTAAGCGGTGCACAACCATTTGCAGTATTCCAGCAAGCTATTGAAGCAGCTCGAAACTAAGCATACTTTTTTCCCTCCGGGGAAATCTTTTTTTCTTTTATATTTCTAAAAATTTATAAGAACAACACTACCTTATTCTTTTATGCTTGAAGAAACCATACTTGATTATCCTACACGGCACAAAAAACAAAGAAGCTATCAAATTCTTTCAGCAATCACACTCACAGGATATTTTATAGGAAGTGCAATGATAGGAGAACAAGAATTACCAGTACACATAAGTCAAAGCATAGGACTTGGGTTTGTCTCAGGAGCAAGCTATATTCTTAACACTATGCACCACATAACAAATACATACAACAAAACAAATAATTCTTAAACACAAATTCATTCTGCTCTTTTATGAGCCAGAGTAAATTCAGGAAGCTACTAGAAGATACCATTGCAAACACCTCACTCATAGAAGCAACACCAGAAGAAGAACAAAACTGGAACGCAGAACTTGCACATCTTTACATGAGACACCTCTACCTTGACGCGTTCATAGAAAAATATATACCTGAACAACGAAAAGAAATTTATGCAAACATAGCACAAACAGAATTTGTTTATCCATACGATATCGTCAACGTACAAGAACAAGAAATCTATCAAAGAATATTGCGAAACGACAAAGTAGAAGAAGAATACCTAGAAAGCTTTGGAACCTATTACCTCACCAGCGAAGAAGACGGAGACACAGAACTACCTTACCCCTACCTCTTATGAAAAGCTTTTTAAAGAGAAAAACAATCTTTTTTGAATACAACAGCCCCATGGTGTAGTGGCCAATCATCGGAGATTTTGGGTCTCTGGACCTCGGTTCGAATCCGGGTGGGGCTATACTAGAGGCTCTCCTTTTGGAGGGACTCTTGTTTTTCTAAAACTTCCTTGATCGTATTACAATTGTATTTTCTAAGAAGTCGTTGTTTTTCTCTTTCAAGATATTCTTCATCTAAAAAATTTTGCATTGATGCATCACCAAGAACTTTTAGTTCTTACTCATGCATAGAAATAGTTCGGAGTACGTATTACTTAATCTAGGAATACAGTTATTCCTGTTTGTTTTTCTGTTGTTTTGTCTTGTTGAATTGCCTTCATTAAGTCCATTATTTCGCTCATTTTCTTTTCTTGTTGAGCTAACTGTTCTTGGAGCATAGTGATCTCATTTCCTTTATTGTTGATCTCTCTTTCTAATTGAGTTTTGCTTACATCTATGTATAAGTCTTCTTCATTAATTGTGTCTCGCATTCCAAGTAGTTCTGTGTAATAATGTATCATTGAGCTTTTGACCCAACCAAAACGATATTTTAATGCAGACTCACTTTTGTATCTTGGAAGCCAGTAACAAGCTGACGAATGTCGAAAGTCATAGAGCGTTAATCCGTTTTCTATTTTGTAATAATATGCTCCAGATCGTAATTTTCTTTTTTCATGCAATTTCCCTATCTTCAAATGTTTCCATGCAAGTCTTTTAAGAACTTTATTCACCCAACCAGGTTTTGTTGTAAAAATAAAATCATCAGGCTGAATTTGTTTAGATTTAATGTATGTTTTGAGCATTTCTGAGCAGAGAAGTAGCTTTATTCTTCTTCCAAAAGTTTTTGCTGTTTCTGGACGAATATTCAAACTATAATGATTTTTCTCATCATCCCATTCTAAATCTGAAACTTTCACATTCATAAGCTCAGTGGGTGCTCGTATCCCTGTATCAAATAAAAACATCATAAGTACACGGTATTCATACTTGGCCTTATTACAAAGAGTATTAAGTTGTTCTATAGTTATATAATTAAAATGAGGTTTAGGATCTTGACCATCAATATCTTGAACAATATCCTCAACAGGAACGCCTTGCTTTCGTTGGACTTTCATGTACCAATGCCACATCGCTTTAAATGATTTAATCATAGTACCAACT
>CAZHNR010000073.1:0-5016 GCA_964534065.1 uncultured Methanosarcinales archaeon | reverse complement strand
ATGAGAAGAGATTATTTATAAAGTTTGATACAAATCAGTTCCGATTTTTTTTCGTAGCAAGAGGTTCACTTGCAAGAACTTGTCGATAATGTTTGAATTCTTGCTGGACAATATGATCGAAGGTTCGCGTACTAAGACCTTGGTCTGCGAGATCCCCGGCTAAGCTTTCAAGTCGTGTTTTGTCCCGCAGGCTAATAAAACTCACATCATTGTGATAGGCCATGTTCGTAACATCATAACGGTCATCCAAGGAAATCGGGCGACGAGCTATTCTCGTAGAGAACTCCACTGCAGGTTCCTCGATAGGATCAGTAAGTTCTGGTAAAGTCAAATACCATTTTTCCCGAGGAATATCAGGCGTGGCTAAAGAAATAACTTGATAACTCTGATCTAGACGCATGTGTTTTTTATCTTGAGGCGAAAGAAAACCAGGATGAAAATACCGATTTCTCTCAGGGCTGAAGCGTCTGCGATCATCAACATCATAATCATCATTAGTGCAATAATCCGTGAGAAGTACAACTCGACCTATGCCTTCTTCTTGCATGCGTTCAAAAGTAGTATAGAGTTTTCCCAAAAGTATATTTTTTTCACTCATTTTAATTCTCGTACACATCCAACATTTCTTCTAGAACTTGCTTGTCCATAGGGACAACTTGTGCTCTTGCTTCTTGGAATTCTCTTGCGAGTTTTCCAGGTTTAAGTGCATACTGTCCATTTTGACGGGCAACGCGAAGTTCAACAGGAAAGGGCTTCTCACTAAGAGATAACGTAACGTAAGGATTTCCACTTCGGTCAAAGGAAAATTCCTTGTACTTAAGTACTTCTACATGCACACCTTCTTGAAAGCGAATGGTCTTTTGAGCGTACTGTGCGTTTTTTTGCGCAATAATGGCGTCTCGGGACTTCAAATGTTGGTCAATTGATTCGTTTGTCATAGTGCTCACTTCTCATATAATAACCTAGATAAAGAAATACCTGTATATAAATGTTTCTATAAAATTCACTACTCTTAAGTAACATTAATTACTTTGTGTGCTCAGTGAGCCAATCAGCCGTAATATGCCAATGCGAGGCATGCGCAAGAACTTTTCCATCTTTATACATAAGAACCTGAGGAGACTCGTGTCGTACTCCAGACCTTTTTGTAAAGGCGTCAGAAACCACGCGTTCCGTCTGAACAATAATTCGATAGACGGGAATATCAGTATGTTCCATAAATTGCAAAACCTCAGTATTAGCTGCCGCTGAGACAGGACACGTGCTACTATGTTTGAATACGACAAGCAAAGGAGCAGTATGCAAAATCTTTGGAATTTGGTCTATTGAAGGAATTGTAAGGTATGCCATAGTATGGTGTACGTGCAACTCACCTATAAATGCTTTGAACAAAGGTTTTTAAATAAGCAAAAGCATACAAGAAGTATGAAAAGAGTAGAGGTTATTCTCGTACCCATTATTTTCCTTCTTGCATTCATAACTGCATTCAGCTCAAGTCCAGAAATAACAGGAAATGTTGTTGTCGACAATGAGCAAGAAGAAGACATATTCCCAATAATTACTCTTCCAGGAGAAGTAGAAAGTTGTAATGTGCAAGATAAAGCAAATCTTGTCTGCACGAGAGAATACAAACCCGTCTGTGGAAGTGACGGCGTCACCTATCCAAACGCGTGTTTAGCATGTCAGAATTCTGCACCAGTATGGCAAGTTGGTACCTGCGAATCTATTCTTCAGGCAGAAGAGTAAATTTAACAATTTCTTGCGGATTAAATAAACGCAAAGGCCAATTTCTTGTCCCTGCACCGTTACTCGTATACAAAATCAAATCCTTAATTTTATGCAAGCCACGGTAATATTTTCCATATACCATCGAAACAAAAATATGCATAGGAAAGTTTACGCCACCATGCGTATGACCAGAAAGCATCAAATCAACACCAGCGTTTGCAGCATCCTCCATACCTCGAGGTCGATGATACAACAACACATTATATTTTTCTTTATGCACTAAAGGAGAAATGTGCTTTTTGACATGATCTGTTGCTGCCCCGTCATCAATACCAATGAAATGAACACCACCAATATCCTTGCTCGCATAGGAAAGTAATTGCAAATCCCCACGACTTGCTCGTTCTTTTGCAACACCTTCACCGAGATAAAACTCATGATTTCCTAAAGTATAGAGTAGCGGAGTTTTGCTACGAATATCGAGTACATCTTCTGGAACAGAAGGTTGATCAATAATATCACCTGTAAGCACAATAACGTCAGGATGTAATTTTTTAGCCTGATTAATCGCTTCATGCACCCATTCTTTTGCGTAAGCGCCAAAGGCATGAATATCTGTGAGATGTACCAGCGTTAGTTTCTTTTTGATTTTTGAGCTATGCACAACCACTTCAGTAATCTTCCATGTTTGTGAATACAATACCCCAAGAATAGTAAAAAGTATCCAAGAGAAAAGAACTATTTGGTCAAGTAAAGGAATAGTCACTCCAAGCACATCTAGTCCAAAAGCCACAATAACAAGGGAGAGAAGAATCCACATCGACTCAAACCAAGCAACACCTATCCGGTAAATAACAGAAGTGAACTTATTAGCAAATCTTCGTTCAAGAAGCAAACCTAATGGAAAAATAAGCGTCAAGGCTGCAGCGACAAGTAAAAATCTCTCTGGAAGAAAACGAACTAAAGAGATGGCATTCATGATAAACAATACCGTCATCATAAGCATTCCTGTTACTAGTCGTTCTCTCATAGGTGGATGATGAGTCAAGAGTATTTTATAAATTTTAGCATAACTTATAGCCAGCTTCGCTTCCTAAAAAAGAAGACCATAATTACTGCAATAATTGCCATAACTCCAAGAACGACAAAATATCCATTGTGCCAATAAAGCTCAGGCATATTCTGAAAATTCATCCCATACACGCCCGCAATAAACGTCAAAGGAATAAAAATAGTAGAAATAACTGTGAGTACCTTCATAATCTCATTCATGCGATTTGCAATAACAGAATTATAGGTATCAAGCATACCTGAAGCAAGATCCTTAAAAGTCTCTACCAAATCAATAACTTGTACCGTATGATCATAGAGGTCTTGGATGAAAATTTGTGTATCTTCTGCAATAAAACTTGTATCTTGATGATGTAAAATATTTATCATTTCTCTCACAGGCCAGACCGATTTTCTTAGAAAGACAACTTCACGTTTAATTTTTCGAATAGAGTTTAATGTCTGCGGAGTAGGATTTGAAAGAAGCATATCATCCAAGGACTCTAGATGATCACCCACAGATTCCAAAGTCTCATAATAACTATCAATAATAGCATCAAGCAAAGCATAGAACAAATAATCTTCATGACGCGTACGAATACGACCTGACTTCGTCTCAATGCGCTTACGAACTGAAGCGAAAACATCACCAGGCTGTTCTTGGAACGTAATAAGAACATCATGACGCAAGATAAAACTAATTTGTTCAAAATTAACAATCTGTGCTGTTCTTTCATACGTAATCATTTTCATGACTGCAAACAATACTTCATCATGAACCTCAATTTTTGCACGTTGATTGACATTCACAATATCTTCCTGAATAAGCGGATGCACATTAAAAAAATCACAGACTTGTTTGATAGTAAGCTCATCGTGAATACCAGAAATATTGAGCCAACGCACTTTATGATCCGCATGGTGTTTCAATACCTCATCAAGGCGGTCAAGTTCTCGTTCAGAATAGTCTTCACCGTCATACTCAATAAGCGTAAAAGAAATTTTATGGTTACGATTTCTCCCTGTATAAATTACTGAACCTGGAGCCTTCCCTATGGATTTCGCATGAGAATTCTTATAACGCATACACTCATTTGCGCATGCTTAGTTTATAAATATTGTTACGAGTGTTGTTGCTTCCATAAACTTTCATACACTGCCTTTTTCCGGCGCAACTGCGCATGCGTACCTTTCTCAACAACCTTGCCATTTTCAAGGACAAAAATCTCATCACTATGTTCCACTGTAGAGAGACGATGCGCTATGGCAATAACAATAAGTTCAGGTTTATGCTTTGCAATATTTTGAATTGTCTTTGTGATTTCAGCTTCAGTCATCGAGTCAAGGCTTGATGTTGCTTCATCAAAAATAATGATGTCAGGATTTCGAAGCAGAGCTCGTGCAATAGCTAAGCGCTGTTTTTCTCCCCCAGATAATTTAATTCCACCCTCGCCAATCTTATTTGATAACCCTTTTCTATCTCTTGTTAAGAGATGCTGTACCGCTGCAAGCTGCAATACTTCTTTACATTGCGCATCCGTAGCTTTAGGATTAACAAATAATAAATTTTCACGAAGCGTACCTGCAAAGAGTTGCGTCTCCTGAGCAACAAAACCAATACGTTTTCGAAGCACTTCATAATCAAGTGCATCATTTGCAACATTATTAAAGAGTATCTTTCCTTTCTGTGGTTTGTATAACCCTACTAAAAGTTTTACCAAAGTAGATTTACCACTTCCTGAACGACCAACAAAAGCAACTGCAGTACCTTTTTTTACGGTAAGGGAAATATTACTTAAGGTAGGCGTTTCATCATATTGAAAACTAACATCATCAAAAGTAATTGATGAGATTTCATTAAGAGGTTGTGGATTCTTAGGTTTTTCTTCAGGAGGTAAGGACAACACTTCGGCAAGTTGCTCAGTACTCGCTTTCGCTTCTTGATATCCTGCAGCAACCAATCCCATTTGAGAAAGAGGTCCAAAGATAAAAAATGAATAAAACATAATAGTAAAGAATTGACCAGGACTTACCACACCTTGAAAGACGAGATACCCTGCAAGGAAAAGAAGCATCATACGTAAGGCATTGATGCTTGTACCTTGTAAAAATTCAAGCACTCGAATTTGTTTTACCTTCTTCAATTCTAAATCAAGTATTTTGTCATTCACGACATTAAGTCGTCGTATTTCCTGATCTTCAAGACCAAGACTTTTTACTAATTCTACATTGCGAATT
>CAZHNR010000072.1:0-5244 GCA_964534065.1 uncultured Methanosarcinales archaeon | reverse complement strand
GTAAAGCTCAACGCATCACCGTCAATATCCTGCGCAATTGTATCTAAATCAACAACAGTAACCGTACCGAGTGCGATATCATAGGAATAATACAAACTATTTTGAGTAAATTCAGGAGCAGTGTTTGGATCAAACACTTCAATAACTAAGGTTACTGATGAGGATAATTGTCCGTCTGAGACAGTAGCTTGAACAGTAGTAGTACCAACACCTTCCAAGTCACAATTTACTATGGAGCCACTATTTAGTTGACAGTCAATAATATTTCCATTTGTACTAGACTCATCAATGCTAAAGGTAAGTGCGTCACCGTCAGGATCAACTGCAAATGCTGCAAGATTTACTACATTCACATTCTGTTGATTGATATTGTAACTGTAAAATAAATTTAAGTTACTATCAAAGTAAGGTGCATTGTTTGGTTGAATAATTTCAAACACATTAATAGTTAAGGTAACTGTATCAGTAGCTTGACCATCAGAAACAGTAGCTTGAACAGTAGTAGTACCAACACCATTCAAATCACAATTTAGTAAAGAGTTTCCAAGTAAGGTGCAATTCACCACACCAAAGTCAGTGTTTGACTCATCAAGTGAGAATGTTAATTGGTCTCCATCAATATCCTGTGCAAAATTAGCTAGGTTAACAACATTTACTTCATCCAAAGCAAGATCGTAGGAGTAAAATAAATCAAGATTGTTCGTAAAATACGGAGCATTATTTTGGTCCACAATTTCAAATACTTCAATTGTGATTGGAAGCGTATCTGTTGCTTGACCATCAGAAACAACAGCAGTAACTGTCGTAGTTCCTACATTGTTTAAGTTACAATATAATACTGTATCTGAAATCAGCGTACATGCTGCAACGCTAGGATTTGCTCCGGAATTATCTAGACTGAAACTTAATGCGTCACCGTCAATATCGCTTGCAAGATTTGCAATATTCACTACAGAAACCGCACCTAACTCAATATTATATTGATAAAATAAACTATTTGTATTGAATGTAGGGGGATTATTTTCTACAATGTCCTCAAAGACATTAATCGTAATGGTTACTGTATCAGTAAATTCTCCGTCGCTAACAATTGCTTGGAATGAGGTTGTACCCACACCATTCAAATCACAATTAATAATACCGTTAAAGACACCACAAGTAGCAACACTAAAGTCCATTCCTGCAGTATTCAAAGTAAATGTCAAATCGTCACCATCAGGATCACTAGCAAAATTATTTAGGTTTACTACGTTTACTTCTTCCAGTTCAATATTATAGGAATAAAATAATTCTAGATTGTTTGTGAAAAAAGGCGCTTCATTATCGTCAAATACATTAATAGTAATAGTGACTGTGTCTGTTAGTTGACCATCACTTACTGTTACTTGTAGATTAGTCGTGCCAACACCGTTCAAATCACAATTTAGAACATTGCCTGCATTCAAACTACAGTTAACAACGCCGAAGTCAGTGTTTGACTCATCTAGAGAAAAAGTTAAGTCATCTCCATTTGGATCGATTGCAAAGTTATCTAAATCAACAACATTCACTGCGTTCAATTCTAAATCATAAGAATAAAATAAATCAAGATTGTTTGTGAAGTAAGGTGCATCATTTGTTTCAAAGACTTCAATAGTAATGGTTACTGTTTGAGAAAGTTGACCATCGCTTACTGTAGCTTGTAGCGTAGTCGTACCAACACCTTCCAAATCACAGTTGACAAGAACTCCTGCGATGATTTGGCAATCAACAACATCTTCATCAGTTCCTGCAGTAGTAATAGAATAGGTGAGTGCATCGCCATCAGGATCTACTCCGAAAAAAGAGAGGTCGACAACATTCACATTACCTAAGTCAAGATTATATGCATAGAATAATTCCATACTATTTGCAAAGAATGGAGCTTCATTATCTTCAAAGACAGTAATTGTTAGTGTTACTGTATCAGTTAATTGACCATCGCTTACTGTAGCTTGTAGCGTAGTCGTACCAACACCTTCCAAATCACAGTTCAATAAACTTGCACCAAGTAGAGAACAGTCAATAACATCAGCGTCAGTGTTTGATTCATCAATCGTGAATGTTAGTGCATCGCCATCAGGATCACTAGCAAAGTTAGCAAGGTCTACGACGTTTACATTGTTTAGATCGAGATTATATGAGTACGCAGTTTGTAAATTATCATTGAACTCAGGAGCTTCATTTGATTCTATAACATTAATAGTAATTGTTACCGTGTCAGAATCTAAACCGTCAAAAGTAGTAGCTTGGAGAGTTGTTGTACCAACACCTTCCAAATCACAATTAAGGATAACTAAAGAATTTATTTGACAGTCTACAATATTTGTGTTGGTGTTTGTTTGATCAACACTATACGATAAACCATCACCATCAGGATCACTAGCAAATAATGCGAGGTTTACAACATTTACATTTTCTAATTCAATATCATAAGTGTATTCGGTTTGTAAGTTGTCTGAAAATTCAGGAGGATTATTAGCAGGTATGTCAATAACATTAATGTATGCAAAAAATATACCATCAGCTTGGCCATCATTTGCTGTAATAAGTACAGTGTAGAATCCAACTTCAAAAAAATCACAAGAAAGAACTTCATTAGGACCAACTAAGTCACAATTAGCAACATTGCTTGGAGACTGTGATTGGATAGTGAAAGTTAAATCATCACCATCAGGATCATTAGCAAGTGAGGAAACTGAAAGGAAATCTTCACTCGTAGTTTCAGCTAAATTTACTTCATAACTCACAAAGATAGGATCAAAAAATGGGGCGTTATTCGTTACTTCAGGTTCCATGATTCTAAAATCAAGCAAGGAGTATGCGCTTAATCCTTCACTCGTATCTTCTACTTGTAAGTAAATACTATAAGGAGTATCTTCTTCAAGGAATTGTAATCCAAACACAATATTACTACCGAAGTCAGTACCAGTACCAGCAGGGGCTTGTAAGGAAAAGACAGGGTTGTCAAAATCATTATCTTCAATAATAAGAATCTGTGAGTCCCATTGATGTGTAGATGGTAAGGTTACCGTCCAATTATAGGCAATAGTTTCTCCTGGAGCAAAAGTTTGCACATTTGTAGAACCGTCTGGCCAGTAGAGCGTTGCTGAAACTGCACTTACTGTTGACACTGAAACAAGTAGTGTCAAAAGCATAATCATCAATAGTGTGAATTTTTTGTTCATTTTTTCCCCTGTGTGTTTATTTGTTAAAGTGATAATTGAGACCTAGACTTACGGAGTGGTCGGGCTCAAAAGTGTTGAATTGGTAAGCGCCTCCTAGCGAGAGAGACATGTGTTCACCAATTTGATAGTTAATATCTGCACCGATACGTTCAAGTTCAATTCCTTTCTCAATAGTATTATCAGCGTATTCAATGCTTACTTCAGTCGGGCCATTTTCTCCAAAGAGTTGAGTCTTTCCTCGACCTTCAGTTGCAACATCAGTTACATAAGGACTCACCATAACATATGGCGTGATAAAAGCTTTATCTCCAAGTCGAATAGGCATACCAAGACCGAAAGAAACTCCTGTTTCTTTTTGCTCAGTAGTCAATTCCGTTAACGTATATGTTCCGTTTGGCGGAATATTTTGTTGTTCAATGACTTCTTCTGATGCTTGAAACTCGTTGGTTGGAGCAGCAAATAGCCGTCCTTCAATACCAACACTATTTCCTAAGTATCCAACAACAGCTCCTCCAGAAAAGTAAGTGTTTTTGAAACTTACATGACCTCTTGGGCCAAGATACAAACCGTTCTCTAATCGAGATGATTCTTTTTCAGGTAATTCTTCAATAACATAAGCTTCAGGACAAGTCATAGAGTTTCGTTTGTCAGGAAATTTTCCTTCTATAGCTTTTTCTAGACCAACACGAAGTAAGTTTACTTGTTGGCTGTCAGTGCTTCTATCCATTACTTTTGCAAAAGGCATAGAACCTGTAGCTGCGTAACTTACACCAGGGAAGTAGGAGACTTGTTCAACTTCACCAGTTTGGTCATTCGTGTATACTACGATACCTAAGCTCATAATTTTTCCTTCAGAATCAGTAGCAGGTGCACTTTTTACGAGTTCATCTCTGAAATATTCCTGCGCGTAGCGTTGCATCTGATCGCTTCGATCATCAAAGCTCTCAACATTATCTTGATAGAACCAAGAAGGAGCATTTGTGATAAAGATATTTTCAGGCAGGCTATCATTTACATTTTCCATTGCAGAAAGTTTCATATCGTCAGCTGTCAAATATTTTTTTTCGGGCATTTTTCTCAGAGAAGAATCTCGAACAGTTTGCGTGATTTCTTCGCCGTTCTCAAGTAATTCTTCAGCAGCAATTAACGATGTGTTAATAATTCGTTGATCAGTTACTTTTTTGAAATTGACATCATAATCGCCAAGAACACTATAATAATATGCATATTCAACAGGTAGATTGCTTATTCCTGTAGCTGATGCGTAATCGAAAAAATTTTGTGGATCTTTTTTATCTTGACTAAGTTCAATAACTTCTGCAAGCGTATAGCCTCCAGGTAAAGAATTTTGATTATCCCATAATTTATCGGGAACTTCAATTCCAGCACCAACTGGTGAGAATTTGTCTAAATCTTGACCAAGACCATTTGAAATAAGTTTACTTGAAAGATACTGGACATTTCCAGATTTATCCTTATCACCATCAGTCATAAGTACTTCATCTAAATCATTAACAGCATACAAATGTGCAGTCATGCCCGGTTTTTGCTCGAAAGTTTGCTGTGCAACAAAGTCATCCAAAGGTAAATTAGGTGCTTCACTTTGCGCTTTTACTGCAGAGTTTACAAATAGACCTGCTGCCATAAGGCCAGTTGCCAGATAATTTTTTAGATTGTTAATTTTCATTTTTTCCTCTTTAGTTACAGTTTGGCGTATAGTCGCCAAGACCATAGTTTCGCTGTTTTGCTTCGATAAGTGTTGGTTGTACCGGTGGAATGTAGACAGAGTCTACAGTTTGTTCAATAGTGGGATTGACTCGAGTTCGTGTCCGAGTAGCATTAGGTTTGCGAGTTGGCTGAGCAGGTTTTTCATCACAGTCAAGACAGTATAAGCTTTTTACACCATCAAAGAAAGAGTCAATAGAATGACTGAACCAACCTTTTGCTTCATCTTGCATACCGGTGACTTCAGCGTCGACTTTCCCTTCAAAATAATTGATAAGTTTGTCAGAGTCAAGTAAATAGGTTTTTTCTTCGA
>CAZHNR010000071.1:0-5285 GCA_964534065.1 uncultured Methanosarcinales archaeon | reverse complement strand
CGTTTGTTAGTCTTACCATGGATTACAAAGCAATGCTTAGCCGAGGACGCGAACAACTACCAGAAGATATGAGTAGTGGTGAACGTTTTGAAATTCCTAAAGTAAAAGGACATGTTCAAGGTAATAAAACTATTATCTCAAATATGGGTGAAATTGCAAAAACTCTTGAACGTCCACTTGAACTTATCAATAAATATATTGAAAAACAACTCGCAACTAAAGCTATTATTGAAAAAAACTTTGTCATCTTTAATACCAAACTTTCTGCAAGTAAAATTAACGCTCGTATTGCTGAATTCTCAGACCAATTCGTTTTCTGTAAGGAATGTGGCAAACCTGATACAAAAATTAGCAAAGATACAGGAGTCTATTTCTTGAAATGTTCGGCTTGTGGTGCTAAATACAGTGTCAAAAGCCGCATCTAGAGCAAAGATATTTAAACAAAACATTCTAGATGAGAGGGTATGAACTCCTTTTACAAAAGACATTTTACCTTTACTGAGCAAGAAAAAACTGATTATATTATTACAGGTGCTGTCTTAGGAATTATTCTTTTTTTCTTTAACTGGAGAACCACAAGCTATACCTTAACAACAGGTATAGGAAACTTTTTGTTAATGCTTCTTGCAAGCTTTCTTGTTCTTGGACTTTTTGTTGGAGCAGGAAAATTTATTGCACTCAAAAAAAATTATACAGCCGAGTATATGCGGTGGACCACAGGACTGCTCATCGGAGTTATTCTGGGTTTTATCAGTAGAGGTGCATTACCGTTATTTTTTCCAGGGTTTCTAGAACTGCGAAGAATAAAACGCTTAAGCCACGGTGACTTATACTCAGGAGAAAACAAGGGAGATATTTTTTTCATCCTTGCAGGAACTCTCTGGATTATCATGCTTGCAGGAATGCTCTTTTTATTATTTTACACACAAACAGAATTCATCGTCTTTCAATATATCTATGTGCTCTGTGGATTTCTTTGTATATTTAGCGTATTACCAGTGAAAAGCAATATTGGTATTCATATTTTTTATGTTGCAAGAAAAAAATATTATTTCCTTCTTTGTATTAGTGTCGTATTTGGTATTCTTCTTATTATCGGAACTATTTACGCTCTTATCGTCGCAAGCATTCTTGGAGTTATTCTTGGAGCGCTCGCGAAAAGAAACCCTTTAGAATCAACTAACTAAGGATTGAAAACCTTTGAAGAAAAGCCATATTCCTCCTAAGACATTGAAAAGAATCAAGGGATACAACAGTGCTATCAAAAAATACACACCAACTCCTAAATCTATCATGCTAAATATATCTCCTTTATACAAAATAGCTTTGGCAACCAAGTACACTGCAGCAACAACAAATAACTGAGAAAACATGATACCGGCCAATTGTAAGAATAAAAGTATGCCAGCTAACATATCAAGAAATCCGTAAAGACGTACAAGGAACATAAGGCTTAGAAAAGAACTTAAGTCTTAAAAGTTTTTAGGTATAGATTTTCTTGTACAAAAGCACAAATTGATCTGGAGTAATTGCGATACCAGCGTCAGAAAATACTTTAGCCAAACGAGTACCAGGCCGCTCATCTTCTGCCTCAGGCTGATAAAAATCAAGCAAAGAAAGTAACAGTGCCGGATACACATAACGGTCATTTAATTGCAAAACAACATTCTTGCCAGTATCAGTAATTGAACCTGAAGAAAGATGAACTTCAAGACTTCCCTTCAGTACCGCATTTTTTCTGGTATGATCAATAAAGCCATACTTATAGAACGTGTGACGAAGTATATCTAAAATAAGTTGTTTTTTTGTTTTTTTGGCATCAAGAATTATTTCTTCAGAGTCTTTTTCAGGCTCTAAGAAAATGATTTTTCCCAAATACTTCTTGGTGACTTGCTTTACTTTGCCTTTTACCCATTTGTTTTGAACAAAATAGGCATATTTCTGTCCCTTGATTGTTTTGGCACGTACAAAAGCCACTTTAAGCAGCCTCTTTTTTAACTCGGACCTTTTCTTCCTGCTCTTCTTTTTGACGACGATATTCCGCAACAGATTTCGTATCTTTTACTGTAGAAAAATTAAGCATCTTCACTTCACGTGTTTTCAAACTCACGACAAAAGCTCTCCCTGGTTGAGGTTCAAGGCCACGCTTCTCTTGATTTTCAGTTATGGCAGTCCAACAAGAACTGTTGATACACGTAACATTTCGGTAATTTTTTGTCTGTGCACGGTGTACATGACCAGTAACAAATATATCAGGAATAGGATCAATAATTAAAGCGTCTTCATCAGGATCAGGAACATACAAATAAGCGCCATGCGCAGGACACATATGCCTTCGTTTTAACAACGCTATCATTAAATCATCAGCACATTTTTGTCCACCAGCACGTCGGATACTAGGAATATTATCCGCATACCAAGGTAAAGAACCACCATGATACATAAGTAAAGTAATACCTGGAAAATCATCAGTTTTATCTAAAGCTAAGTACGCTGGATTGGAAACCATAATAACATTATCTAAATCCCAGAGTGCCTGCGCGTAATCCTTTGGAAGAGGAAGTTGTGGTTCTGCAATCCTTCCTACATCATGATTACCAGCACAAATAACTATTTTCATGTGCTTTGGAATTTTACTCAAATAATAGGCTGCTTGTTCATACTGCTTACGCACATCTTTAATGTCCAAATCTTCTTCTTGACCTGGATAAATACCGGCACCATCAACTACATCACCTGTGATAATAACATATTTTGTTTTTTTGGCAATTTCTCGTTGTTGGAGTGTTCCTACTTTTCCATTTAACCATAAAATAAGTCGGTGAAATTCTCGTTTCAAAAACTCTTTTGAACCAAATTCAATATCACTAAAAAATACTGCATAATTATCATACGGTGATTTACGTAGTTCTTTACTTAACGGAACATCAGGATAAATAATTGCGTCTGAAAAAACAATATCACCAGCTGCCGTACCTGTAATACCAATGACATCATCAATAGTAATATCTTTTCCTTCCTCAATAAATGGACTATCTTTGTTAATGAGCACTTTTGTGATACCTGATAAGTCTTCCATTGTTAAAATAATATGACCATTCTTTGTCTCGGCAGATTCGACAACCATACCAATTAAAGAAACCTTTTCCTTGTCATTTTTTCCTTTGATACGGGCAATAGAAGATAATCCTTGGAGTTCACTCCTATTCTTCAATAACTTTTCAAGAAATTTGAAACGTACCGTGAAATGTTTAACAAAATCTTGTATGTTTCTTTTCTTAGGGGTTTTTTCAAAACTTTTGAGAATTGTAATTTTTCCTTCAGCAGGTGATTCCTTAAAATATTTAGCATAGAACTCCACCATGTTTGCATCAGGAAATTCTTCTTGAAAATAGTTCTTAAGTCTTTGAGCAAGTGCATCATTTGTTGCAAGCAATGATTTAATAGAGGCAATCTGTTCTTCACCAACAAGCTCACCTTGATCTACAAGATAATTTGTAATGGTGGTCACATCCATTTATACATCAACTCCCAGTTCCTGACCAAGCAAAGTATACACCTTTTCTAAAAGATGTGTAGGAATAGCTAAATGAATTTCTCGTGTTCTTCCAAAACGACCTTTAGAAATAACTTTTGCATTAATCATTCCAAGCATATCAAGTTCTGCAATAATATCAGAAAGACGGCGTTGTGTAATAGGTCTTAGACCCATATCAGGACATCGTTCCTTGTAAATATCATAGACATCTCCAGTAAAAATATTTCTTTTCTTATTCTTTACTTTATTATTGTTTAAGAGAGCAAAGACTGCAAACAATGTTGCTTGAAATTGCTTTGGTTGTGTTTTTACTACATCCACGATGCGGTCACGTTCAATTTTTTCTTCAGCAAGGTCAATATGATTAATTTGTACACTATCTTGTTTTGATCGTTCTGCAAGTTCACCTGCTACACGAAGCAAATCAATAGCTCTCCGTGCATCACCATGTTCTCTTGCAGCATACGCAGCACATTTAGGTATAACTCCGTCTCCAATACGATTTGGTTTGAAAGCTTTATCAGAACGTTTTCTTAGAATATCTTGAATTTGGAGTGCATTGTACGGTGGAAAAATAAGTTCCTCTTCACTTAAACTACTTTTGACTCGAGGATCAATATGATTTGCAAACATGAGGTCATTGGATATTCCAATTAATGAAATCTGAGCATGTTTTAATTCGCTGTTGATACGTGTAAGATTGTAGATTACCTCATCACCTGTTTTTTTGATAAGTTGATCAATTTCATCAAGCACAAGAATAAGCATTTGTTCAGATTCGTCCAAAGCTGCAAAAAAAATGTTATAGACTTCATCAGTAGGAAGTCCTGTAGCAGGAATTGTTTTTCCTAAATGACGAGCAATCTCGGCAATAAGACGATATTCTGTATCTGCAACTCGTTTGAGCTTACAATTAATATAAATAGTTTTGACAGGAATTCTATTCTCTTTAGCTACATCAAGTATTTGATCAGTCGTGTACTTTACTGATAAAGTCTTTCCTGTTCCTGTTTTTCCATAAATAAAAAGATTTGAAGGTTTTTCAAGTTTGAGAGCAGGAGCAAGAATTTCAGCAATCTGATTGATTTGTTCATCACGGTGCGTAATCTGATCAGGTACAAAAGATACTTGCATTGCCTTTTTATCAAGAAATAAGGAATCACGTGATAGAAAATTTTCAAAGTAACCCCCAAGACCTTTTTTTAACATATGTTGCAGAAGAAATATAGGTTTTATAAATAAATTGCGTGTGGAACTGATTGTATCTGAACATATATATCTTAACATCTATATTTTAGATAGATAAGGTGACACCTTTATTTCCTATGGAAGGTTTATTTTAAAGTTATTGGTAGTGTGTTTTTTTATGTATGTAGATTAATATATTCATGAATATAGATTAATATAATTATAAAATTAAATACATATATGCTTTTTTCTAGTTATTATCAAACGTAGTGCCATTGTCAATAGTATCTTTATTTCTATTTCTATTAGTATTAGTATTAGTATTATTATATACTAATTATCAGTATTTATGTTATGAATAATATTAATTTATTAAAGAAATATCCAATATACAGTATTACTTAGATGCAGTACTTATACAACATATTTCTCCATATATTACATCTCGTACTCTATACTATCTAAATATAATATTATTTGAGAAATTTAATCAAATACTAATTAATTAGAGAACTATAATGATAATAATAATAATAACATACTTACTGTATTTACAAAA
>CAZHNR010000070.1:0-5324 GCA_964534065.1 uncultured Methanosarcinales archaeon | reverse complement strand
TCGCATGCTCTCGTTGATGCAACAGAGCGTATATCTCTTTACGAGTCTTAAACAAATCAGATTCCACAGTTTGCACCACTTGCGGTTGTTCTAACTCAGAATGTTGCTGTGCTTTTGCACTGCCGCCAAAGGCAAGAGCACCAAGAAGAGCAAAAGTTACGCGATTTTTCTTTGCTGCGTGAATAAACTTTTTAGCAGTTTTTTGAAATTTATGAAGAAAGTGATATTCACGTTTTTCAGTGTGCTTTTCAATACGGGAAAGACTCATCTCTCTCAATTAGCGAAGTAGAAGTATATAAAAGTAAAGGAAATAAAAAGAAATTAATCAATCCGTATTTTACTATAGGCTTCAAATGCCTCAGGACTCATCAAGAATAAACGGTGCGATTCACGCTTCTTATGCAATCCAACACTCATTTGTAAAGGATTTTCTTTTGTTATTTCAGAAACGTAATTGTTATGACCTTGACCTTGGTAACTTATTTGATTCTCTGGCAAGTCAGAGGTATCAAAAATTTCATCAAACAGACCAAATACAACTTCAGTTGATAAACTCAGCACATG
The DNA here is from genome assembly GCA_964534065.1 of uncultured Methanosarcinales archaeon. Classification (GTDB taxonomy): domain Archaea; phylum Nanobdellota; class Nanobdellia; order Woesearchaeales; family SKGA01; genus SKGA01. The sequence goes on along the minus strand of CAZHNR010000070.1, from coordinate 4,760 downwards.
AGGAGTAACTCCTTCTTTAGGCTCGAATACCTTAATAATATTGGAATTATATTCAGTTCCAGGTTGACGTAAGAGCAATTCATGATAGCTTCGCTTTCCTTCCTGGTGAATATTATAAGCTCGACCTGAAAAATAATTATGCAAAGGTTCAACACGAGCTTTCTGCATAATTTCTTCACCCACGTCATTTAATAAAGAAAGATAATCAAAAGTATTCCCTTTACTCACAATATGTCGAATCTCATCTAATTCATAGAACTGTTTGAAATGATTAGGAAGATATGGTCGCTGCTTATCTTCAAAGTCAGCAGTCGGAGGATTAATAATAGGAGTCGCACCTTGCTCACCAGTATACAATGCCTTGTAAGTAGCCTCTTTATCAATCACCTGAGAAGTTTCTTTTTTTGAAAATAATTTCACCTCAGATAAGAGATCATGTATTTTAGTTGCCATGTTACAGTGGTAACATTGCTCGTATTTAAAGATTTCGTTTTGGAAGATAAACTTACTTTTTCTGTATTTTGTAATAATTACCTGAGACTCCAAACTTAATATCATCAGATGTTTCGGTTCGTCCTTGCTCTTCAAAATAATTTGCACCTACATATGCGCCTTTTATATGAATTGAAGCGTAGACAAGAACTTCCGGAAGAATAGGAAGAACATATGAATCAAAAGTCATGTCAAATGTGCCTACTTTTTGTACGTTCCACTCATCAGAATTAATTTTCCCTTCGAGATCAAATTTGTGACCCCAACTTAATATATTTACCATACAGAGCAAAATTCGCTTGAAAATATAAGCATGATGTTTGAAATGAAGGAAATAATGCCGAAAAAACACAATGTTTATATATCATAACAAACTAACTAAACTTCGTTGACTTAAGGTCGACACAACATGGTGATATGCATGAGTAAGAAAAAAGAACAACAAAAAGAACAGAAAGCTCCTGAAACGGCCGAAAAGCAAGTTCCTGAAAGTGAATTAATTGCTATGCAAGAACAATATGCACGGCTACAAGCAGAGTTTGCAAATTACAAACGGCGGACTGATGAACAGCTTGTTTCAAGCGTAGAATTAGGAGTTGGAAAAACACTCAAAGCAATCATAAACGTCCTCGATGATTTTACCCTAGCTTTACAAAATAAAGAAAGCAAAGACTTTGCCAAAGGCATAGAAATGATCTATGCAAAATTCATGAGCACAGGGGAAGATTTAGGACTCAAACGTATCGCAACTGTCGGCAAGCAATTTGACCCGACAAGACACGAAGCCCTCTTAGCAGAAGAAAGTGACAAACCAGAACAAGAAGTTATTGAAGAGCTCCAAGCAGGCTACGAATTCAATGGAACAACGCTACGAACTGCAAAAGTAAAAGTGGCTAAGTAAAAACAAAATAACAACATACTCACCTATCCACACACACCCCAAAATCAGTGCCTCAGCAATGGGGCACTGTATTTTTTTTGGAGAACAACACAAATAAAAAAACAACAAAAACAACGGAAAACTCCAACGCGAGACAACAGCATCAACGTTGTTGTATGCAGTTCATTGTTCGGTGCACCTATGCGTAACAACGCATTGCACCTACACAAAAACAGCTTCAAGGCGTCGTTGGAAATTATAATAAAAAAATAAACATAAGGTAAGAAAATAAATAAATCCTGCAAGGACTTAGGAAATTTTTTTACCAGAGGTAACAAAAATGAGTAAAATAATCGGAATCGATTTAGGAACAACCTTTAGTGCAGTTGGTGTACTGGAAGGAGGAAAACCAGTAATTATCCCAAACGCTGAAGGTGCACGAACAACACCTAGTGTTGTAGCAATGAAAAAAGGCGAACGGCTCATTGGACAAGTAGCGCGAAACCAAGCAGTACTTAATCCAGACAACACCGTGCGAAGTATCAAACGATACATGGGTGAAGACCATAAAGTAACTATGGAAGGAAAAGACTACACGCCACAAGAAATTAGTGCAATGATTCTTTCCAAATTAAAAGCAGATGCAGAAAACTATCTGGGAACAAAAGTTACAAAAGCAGTTATTACTGTGCCAGCGTATTTCTCTGATGCACAGCGTCAAGCAACAAAAGATGCAGGTAAAATTGCAGGTCTTGAAGTTGAACGTATTATTAACGAGCCAACTGCAGCAAGTCTTGCATATGGCCTTGACAAAGGTGAAGATCATACAGTTCTTGTCTTTGACTTTGGTGGTGGAACGTTTGATGTCTCTATCCTTGAATTAGGTGATGGCGTCTTTGAAGTAAAAGCAACCAATGGTGACAATCACTTAGGAGGAGATGATATCGACCAAATCCTTATCGACTTCCTTGCTGACGAGTTCAAAAAAAATAATAGTATGGATCTGCGAAAAGACAATACCAGTCTTCAGCGACTGAAAGAAGCAGCTGAAAAAGCTAAGATTGAACTTTCAACAAAACAAAGCACAAGTATCAACTTGCCGTTTATCACTGCAGATGAGTCAGGTCCAAAACACTTGAATGTCGAATTAAGCCGAGCTAAATTTGAGCAACTGATTTCAGGTATCATTGAAAAACTCAAAGAACCTACAGAAAAAGCACTCAAAGATTCAGGACTTTCAAAAAGCGAAATTCACAAAATTATTTTTGTTGGAGGAAGTACACGAATCCCTGCAGTGCAAAAACTTGTAGAAAATCTTACTGGTAAAACAGGTGATAAATCTGTTAATCCTGACGAAGCAGTTGCACTTGGTGCAGCAATTCAAGGTGGAATCTTAGCAGGAGATGTTAAAGATGTTTTACTTCTTGACGTGACTCCATTAAGTTTAGGAATTGAAACCTTAGGCGGTGTTTTCACTCAAGTGATTGAACGAAACACAACTATTCCAAGTAAGAAAAGTCAAGTTTTTAGTACAGCAGCAGATAATCAACCTGCAGTAACTATTCGAGTAGGTCAAGGAGAACGAAGTATGTTTAATGACAACAAGCTTCTTGGACAGTTTGATCTTGCAGACATTCCTCCTGCACCGCGAGGAGTACCGCAGATTGAAGTAACCTTTGACATCGACGCGAACGGAATCGTACACGTAAGTGCAAAAGACTTAGGTACAGGTAAAGAACAAAGTATCAAAATTACTGCAACTACGAATCTTAGCGACGCGGAAGTTGAGAAAATGCGAAAAGATGCGGAAGTTCACGCTGAAGAAGATAAGAAACGAAAAGAAGAAGTTGAAACTATCAACCAAGCAGAAACTCTTGTCTTCACTTCAGAAAAACTCTTCAAAGACTTCGAAGGAAAAGTTGATGAAAAAGAAGTTGCAAAAGTTAAAGAAGACATTGAAGGTCTGAAAAAACTACTTGAAGCAGAAACACGCGATGTTGCAGCTATCAAGAAAGCAGTTGAAGACATCAACGAAAAAATTCAAAAGCTTTCTATGGAAATGTACCAGAAAGCAGCTGCACAACAAGAAGCCCAAAAAGAATCAAATACTGATTCCAAGGACGGCGAAAAAGTTGTTGACGCAGAGTTTGAAGAAAAGTCTGAAGACAAAAAAGAATAAACGCTCATACCTGAGCATTTTTTTACGGCGCGCGAGCGTCTTTTTTATTTTCTTTTACACAAAGCTTTAACAAGTTATCAGTATTCAGGTGCACTCTATGGAACACGAAGAACTATTCAAATCATTTATCGACACAATCACAGAAGAAAGTAATGTGGCAATTATTCACGATACAGACATGGACGGCATGAGTGCAGGAGTGCTTGCAAAAAAAGGTCTTGAAAAGCTCAACAAAAAAGTCGCTCTTTGCTTTCCAAAAGAACATGGTGGACGCGAAGTAACACCGACAATGCTTGAAGCACTAGAAAAAAATAACATCACACACATAGTTTGTGTGGACTTAGCACTTGAAAATTATACAGGAGCGCATCAACTCAAAAAATATACAGTTCTCGTTCTTGATCATCACCCTACTATCGAACCCTATGAAGAATCATTTACCATTATCAAACCTGAAGATATTCAGGATAAAGTAAAAAACTTTCAATACTGCGCAGCACATCTTACCTACACACTCTTTTCTACCGTAACCGATATGAGCAACTGGGATTGGCTGGCAGCAACTGGAATCATCAGCGATATGACGTACATGCATCACACAGATTTCTTGCGAGCTTTTGCAAAGAAATACAATATGCACTATCACGAAGATGCGTATGACATGGATATTGCAACACTAGTAAAACAAGGAGGATACGGTGGTGCCTTTGGTACCGATGACGCTGATGAAATTATTTTTAATGCGCTTGATACTTCAGCAAATTACGCTGAAGCAGTGGAAAAAATGCATGTTTTTGACCCTGTTAAAAAAGAACAAGAACGACTCCTTGCAGAATTTAAAGAAAAAAGTGAAGCACACAAAGGAGTTTATTTTTATGAACTTATTTCTAAGTATCATTTAAGTTCTCCAGTTTCAAGCATTCTTTCAAAGAAAGTTATTGCTGAAGATGAAATACTTATTACGTATCACAAAAAAACTGATGGAAAAACCAGTGCGAGTGCACGGCGTCAAGATTGTAAGCTCCACATGGGAGATATGATGCGCGAGTGCACAAAAGATTTTCCAAACAGCAACGGCGGAGGACATATCCCTGCGGCAGGTGCTAAATTCCCAACTGAAAAACTTGAAGACTTTAAACAAAATGTCCTCACTTGGGTCCAAGCAAAGGTGAAATAAATGGCTGAAAAAGACTACTACAAAATACTAGG
>CAZHNR010000069.1:0-5613 GCA_964534065.1 uncultured Methanosarcinales archaeon | reverse complement strand
AGAATGGTTGATGGTATTGTGTATTTTATCACACAAGAAAATCCTTGGTATGGAGATATTATTATTGAACCTCGAGTCATGCAAGGCGATGAAGCATTTGCCACGTCTTTTCACTATTTTGACAATAATGAAGACAATTTCAATTACAACACAGTTGTTTCAGTAGATGCGAGCACGCAAGAAGTCCTTGATAGTGAGACCTACCTTCTTGGATACTCTACCACACTCATGATGAATGAGGATGCATTGTATCTGAGCTATCAGAATCGCTATCGATGGTGGTACAGCCAACAATACGATGAAGAAAGATTTTATGAAGTCATTCTTCCTTTACTTGAAGGTGAACTTGAAGCAAATGTAGAAGCTGCTATAGCAAGTGAAAATAATCCTGACAAACAATGGAAAGCAATTGAACAAGCTTTTGTGGATTTCTATAAAGAAATTCGAGCGTCAGATGAACGTGGTGATGATCTGGAAAACTACGAAAATATGATGAAAGAAATTCAAGAAGCAGTCAACGCTTATGATTTACAAAAGCAACTTGAAGAGCAACAGACAAGTATTCACAAAATTGCTTTGGATGCGGGTGAACTTGAGTATGTTACTGCAGGTGTAGTTCCAGGTAGACTACTCAATCAGTTTGCTATGGATGAACACGAAGGGTATTTGCGAGTTGCAACAACTGTAGAACTCTGGGCACGCGAAAGCGTTCGCTACAACAATCTTTTTGTTCTGGATAGTAATCTTGAACAAGTAGGAGAAGTAACGAACATTGCACCAGATGAACGTATTTATTCTGTGCGATTCATGGGTGATGAAGCATATATGGTCACGTTCCAACAAGTTGATCCTTTCTTTGTACTGGATTTATCTAATCCTCGAGACCCTGAAATACTTGGTGAATTGAAACTTCCTGGTTACAGCGATTATCTCCACCCTATAGGTGAAAACTTAATTATAGGAGTGGGCAAGGATACGAAGCTGAACTCGTGGGGTGGAGTTGAAACTCTCGGGGTAAAAGTAGCACTCTTTGATGTGAGTGACCGTGAAAATCCAGAACTTGTTGATGACGTAGTTATTGGCGGTCGAGGTTCAAGTTCTCCAGTCCTTAATGACCATAAAGCATTCCGTTATGATGCAGAACGAAACATGCTTGTGTTGCCTGTTCGAAGTGTAGAGGAAAGCAGTCAGATCTTTGATGAACGAAGAGAAGTGACTGATGCAGCTTACGTATTTGACGTGAGCGCAGATGGTTTTGAAGAATTAGCAGTACTCCAACATGGAAAAACGCAGGATAACTGGTATAGCTGGCGAGGAGCTGCAACAGTTCTTCGAAGTACATACTTTGATAATTACTTATACACTATTTCAAGTAGGTATGTCAAAGCACACGATATGGATGCGGTCTTTACTGCTGTAACAAGTATTGACTTACCATTCTCTGAGAACCAATACTACTGGCGATAAATTGGTTTTATTTTTTTTATTTTAGTTTTATTTTGGCTTTATCTTCATTCTAGGAAAGAAAAAATTTATAAGGTCTATTCCTCAAATTCTCTTTATTATTCAATGAGGTATACGAATGAAAAAATTTTTACTAGCTTTTTTTGTAGTTCTTATGTTTAGTCTCAGTCTCGTTCTTGCAGCTGAAGTAGCTGTAACGACATCTGTAGATATTAGTACAGGCGAGCAAACAACTGCAAATGAATTGGAAACGACTACTACTGTTGAAACTGATGTGGATACTGATACTAGCGAAACTGAAGAAGAAACTTCTCCAGAAACATGTTACAACAGTGAACAAGATGGTGACGAAGAAGGTATTGATTGTGGCGGCTCCTGTAATTGGATTTGCGCAGAAGATGAACAAGAAATTGAAATCACTGATGAAGAAGTTGAATCCTTCTCTTACGGCCTAGGTGCTGAAATCAGAATGCAACAACTCCTTTACCGAGTACTGCATCATACCTATGCGATGAATGAAGTATTGAACTACGTAGAAGATGAGGCAGCTGCACAAAATGCAAAAGTTGCACTTGAATATATGTCTGACTTAGCAGTGGAAATTGAAGCTTATGATGTGACTGCTGTGCAAAAAGAAGTTGCTGTAGAACAATATGTAAGTTTTAAGGCACAGGCAATTGAATACACGAGAAAGTTTCGAGCTTCTGTCCAAGGAGAAATTGACGATGAAGAACGTCGACTTATCCAAGAAGCAATGAATGCAATAAAAGAGAATGATCTCGCTGACCTGCGTTCTGAAATTCGTCTCAATGTACGAGCACATAATCAAGCACGAGCCTCTACTGCTCTTGAAAAGCTAGGTGTACAAGATGCTGAACTTCTGGTGCAAATTGAATCAGGAGAAATCACTCTTGGTCAAATACGATCACGAATGGTAGGCAAATATACTGAGCTTTCTGAAGAAAGACAAATTGAAGCACGAGCACGACTAGCAGAAAAACGAGTTGAAGCGAGAGAACTTGCAACAAAGGCAAGAATTGAAATTCGTTCAGAAGTACAAAAAGAATTGGCTGAAACTCGAGCTAACAATCGAATGGATGAAATTGAACTACGACGAAGAATTGCAGCTGATACCTATAACCGAGCAGATGCTGTAGCTCAAGTACATCAAGTTAACGACCGATTCCGAGTACAAGCTAGGCAACGAACAACAATTAATGGCGGCCTTCACGCTGATGCCGTTGTTCATAGAGATGTAGCTGCGAGGAATATACGATGAAACTAACAAAAATTCTTCTTATTTGCTTCGTAGTAAGTATGGTCCTTATCACTGCCTGTTCCGAGGCCGAACTTGAAGCAACTATTGAGTATGACGACACACCTCAAGATGAGCCTGAAGAACCTCAAATAGAAAATGCAGAAGATTCTGCAGAAGCTGAACTTGAAGCAGGTTATATTGATGAAGACGAAGAGTCTGATATTGGTGAAGTCTACTAAGAACTTTAGCAACTTTGTAAAAAGTTGCAATTTTTTTCTTTTTTGCACGAAACGCTTTTAAACTAAGTTCTTCTTGATGTTGTGTATGTTTCAAACAGCACGAGAAAAAAAAGAAGAACTGAAACAAAAAATCGGTTTCTTACTCATCGTTATAGGTGTACTTCTTTGTATCGGAATGCTTTTCTATCACTTTGTTGAAGGTTGGCCTTTAGTTGATGCACTCTACTTTTCAGCAATTAGCTTAACTTCTCGTGGTTATAGTGGAATGTCGCCTTCAACCTGGTTTAGCGTACTTTTCAGTATATTTTATTTACTTATTGGAGCAGCAATTCTGATTTATACTATTTCTACATTGGTGGCCTTTTATACGAGCTATTATCAAAACAAAATGCATAGCCACGTAAACCGTGTACGAAAGATATTTCAGAAAGAAAAACCTAAGAAGAATAAATGGTTGGTCTTGACTGATAAAAAAAGAAAATTCTGATTTCCTTTGTTTTGCGTTTATTTATTTACTTATTTATTTTGTAGAAAGTGTTCGTAGAATTTGTTCTTCAGAGATTTTATTACCTTTAAACTGTATTCCTTCATGTAGCAGTAAATCTTTTTTAGCTTGGGTTCCATAGGCAAATCCTCCTAAAGTGCCATCACTTGCAATTACTCTATGACAAGGAACAGTTTTATCACTATGCCAAGAATGAGGATTATTTTTCATGATTTGCCCGATTGCACGGTAAGCTCGTGTACCTGAAGCCTGCGCTAAAGCTTTATAGGTAGTAACTTTTCCAACAGGAACTTGAGTTGCAAGAATTTTGTAGATAGTATTTGCAAAATCAGTTGGTTGTTTAGAAGGCATCGAAAGGAACCTCAATAAGAAGAATATCTAGTTCAGTTGTTGCAGTAATTGTTATTTCTTTTTTATCAGTAACTTCAAGAGAATCTCGTTGCCGTAGGTGTTCGCCCATACTGCTAGCTTCCCCGTAGATGGGCATGATAAAAAGTCCTTGACCTTGAGGGAGGTGGTAATTGAATGATTTGTCTTTGTTAAACTTCCCGCGAAGAATCTTGGCATCTTGATGGATGAAAAGCGCATCATCGTCTTTGTTTCCTGATACAAGAAGTTGGAGTTCATTTTCTTTTGCTACGAAACTACGTTCATCATGTTGAGGATTGACACCTAAGGTGTGCGGTTCAATCCATAGTTGAAACAATTCTAATTCTTCAGTGTCTGATGCATTATACTCGCTATGTAGTACACCTGCTCCTGCAGACATGACTTGTACATCTCCTGGATGAAGTACTTCTTCTTTTCCTGTGCTATCTTTATGTGCGAGAGCACCTTTTAAGGGGATAGTGATAATTTCCATGTTATCATGGGGATGTGTAGGAAAACCTGTTCCTGGCTGGATGGTGTCGTTATTAAGTACGCGTAGTGCACCAAAGCCCATGCGTTCAGGATTATAGTATCTTGCAAAACTAAAGCTAAATTTCGGACTCAGCCAACCTTGAGGACTTCCTCCTCGCTCTTCAGATCTGTGTGTTCGTATCATACTAAGAACAGAGTTACTGTGGTTTTTAAGCTTTCGTAAGGATGTTCACACGAAAAAATATTTAAAGAGAGGAATGCTCTATACTCTTATGAAAACAAGCAATCCTGCATTCTCAAAAGAAACGTTCACTATCGATGTACATACTGGAGCGAAAATGACTTTTTCTGGAGTCATGCAAAAGACAGGAATACTTTTAGTACTGGTCTTTCTCACCGCTAGTTATGTGTGGAATCTCTTCATGCAAGGGGCGAATGTAACTGGTTATCTTATAGGCGGTCTTATTGTAGGATTTATTCTTGCATTAATTACTATTTTTGCTAAACGGTATGCGATGTATACTGCTCCACTGTATGCCTTGGCTGAAGGTTTTGTTCTAGGAGGGCTTTCAGCAATGTTTCAAAGTATGTATCCAGGAATTGTCTTGCAGGCAGTACTTGCAACTTTTGGAGTGGCTGTACTTATGCTCTTTCTCTACCGTTCACGAATCATTAAAGTAAGTGGTAAGTTTGTAAAAATTATGATGATAGCGCTTGGTGCTGTATTTCTCACATATATTGTAGGTTTTATTGCAGGGTTATTTGGAGTTATGCTTCCTATTTTTGGTAACGGACCAATTGGTATACTCTTTAGTGTTGTTGTCGCAGGAGTTGCAGCCTTTATGCTCTTGATTGATTTTGAGCAAATAGAACAAGGAACAAAACTAGGTGCACCGAAGTATATGGAATGGTATTCTGGTTTTGGTTTGTTGGTTACACTTATTTGGTTATATTTAGAAATTTTGAGATTACTTTCAAAATTACAAAGTAGGAATTAATTGAGGTAGATGTGAAGATGTATCAACCACCTCAAGAAATTTTAGAAAAATATGCAAAAGTTATGATTCATGTAGGCGTCAATAACGGCGAGGGAATTAAGAAAGGAGATGTTATTCAACTCACCGTGCCTGAAGTAGCAAAACCTTTTCTTATCGAACTCTACAAAGAAGTGCTTCGTGCTGGAGCACATCCAATTATTCGTTTTCTACCAGATGGCATGTCTCGATTAGTGTATGAATACGGTGATGATACGCATTTAGATTTTTTCCCGGAGAAAATGGTGAAAG
>CAZHNR010000068.1:0-5654 GCA_964534065.1 uncultured Methanosarcinales archaeon | reverse complement strand
CCTAATGGGCTAGAAATTGATACCTTTCCCACATTTGATGATGCAAGTTTTCGGCACTTTAAATTTAAAGAAAAATTGTATGATTATATGATTGCACATTTTTTCCCGCATTATACTTTTGATCTTACACAAACATTATTTTATTATTTTGGTGGTCGCTACGAATACAAAAATAAAGGTCTTGACATTACTATTGATAGTCTCGCACGCTTGAATGACCAGCTGAAAGAAGAAAAGAGTACAAAAACTATAGTTATGTTATTTTTTGTGGCTTGGAATGCAGGTCAAGCAAAAAGTCAACTTTTAGAAAACCGATCTTTTGTTGATACGCTTACAGGAAGCGTACATGAACAAGCAGATTATTTCTTGCAGCGTATTGTGATGAGCGCATTACTTGAGAAAAATCAGCCTTTAGAAATTATACCTCCTGAATTCATTGAAAAGTTACGGCGAGAACATAGTTTTGTGAAACGCGAAGGTTTACCTATTGTGTGTACGCATCCGATTAACGAGGAACAAGATCCTACCTTGCAACACCTCAAACGTGTTGGCCTTGACAATAGTGAAGATGATAACGTAAAAGTCATATTTATGCCAGCGTATCTTGATGGAAAGGATGGACTTCTTGATCTTGAATATTATGAAGCAATGAGTGGTTGCCATCTTGGAATATTTCCTAGCTATTACGAGCCATGGGGATATACTCCACTAGAAAGTATCGCCTATGGCGTACCTGCAATTACTGCAAATACTGCGGGCTTTGGAAAATATATTGAAGAAGAAGTTGTAGGAACAAAAAACGGCATGTTTGTACTTGATCGAATGCAAGGAAATGCACATGCAACAGACGAACTCTTTGGAAATCTTTATGCCTTCGCGCAATTAGATAGAGAAGAACGCATCGCAAGAAAACGAAATGCGCATGCACTTTCCACTTATGCTGATTGGCGTCAACTCATAAAATATTATCTTGCAGCGCATTGTAAAGCACTTCATAGAGCAGGAGAACAGGTATGAAAACAACCTATCACTTTCCACAAAAAAAATACGAAACAGACTCTACTGCAAAAAGTCTTTTGAGCACAGGGTTTGGAGATTACTTTTGTATTGCACCGGATTTTAGTTATGAAGGATGGTATCATTTCACGCCAAAACCGTGGGGACTACAAAAAAGTATTGCATCACTTACTCCTTTAGATGAAGGAGAACAAACTGCTTTTTCTCATCATTTATACGCACTTGGACGAACATGGAAATCAGGAGCAAGAGAAACAATTATTCCGTATCAACAAACATTACTTTACGCGACAAGTCAACTTACTGGTCGTGTCTTACTTACTCTTGATCATCGAGGAGCTTACGAAGGCTCAGAACTAGGTAGACACTATGTGTTGAGCCAAGAAGAAGATAGAATATTTGTTCATTTTTACAAGGAACAAAACGGCGAACGCATACAAGAACATTGGCTTTGTATCAAAGGCGTGCAGCACGTTGAGTACCTCAAAAATTGGAAAGAAAAATATTACGAACAAGACGCGAAACGAGAAGCACAAGCAAACTACTGGTTATATGAAGCGTTTACCTTTGTACCGGGAGCGCACGTTGTAATTGGACAAGGAGAAAGTAAACACGAAGCGCTGACACGAGCACAACTTACTTCCTATCATTTTCAAGATATTCTTTCCGTGCAACAAGAACGAGCTTACTTCAGTGTACTTGACACTGCAACTATTCCTGAACGAAGCGTTGCAGCAGGAACTGTAGTTGCTTCATGGTCACTTGACCAAGTGCTACAAAAATTTAGTCATGACCACGTACTCATGGAAGGATTTTATGCAGGTCTTCCTTGGTTCTTTCAGCTTTGGAGTCGTGATGAACTTATTAGTTTAGGAGGACTTCTTGCACAGCTACCGCAAAAACCTCATTTGAAACAAACACTCAAATCAATACTTCAACGCTATATTGATCAAATGCAAATTCTGCATGAAGTTCCAAACCGTTTTCCACCTTCCACACTTGGAAGTGTTGATGCCTTTGGTTGGTTTGCGGTGCAACTTGAACGCTATTTTCTTTTCCTGCAAAAGCATGATGAACTTCTTACGTATTTTACTATTGATGAATTGAATACATGGTTTGTAACTATTCAAGAAAGTTTGCACTATGCAAAAGATACGCGAGGAGTAGGGCGAGAACATGCACAATTATTTTCTAATACTTCACAGGAAACCTGGATGGATACAACATATCATGATGATGGAAGACCTGGCTTGCGAGTAGAAATTCAAGCCTTGTTCGCTGCAGTGTATCGCGTGCTTGTCTTACTTGCAGACTATCTTCCTTCGCAGGACGCAAGCGCACTTCAAGCAGAACGAAAAGAATTTATTGCAAGTGTACGTGCATTATTTGTTCCTGAACATTCTCGCACACATATTCTTGACGGAGTTTATCTTGACGGAAGAACTGACGATGTATTTCGACCAAACTTGTTTCTTGCAGCGCATGTTGCACCGGAACTTTTTACCAAATCAGATTGGCACATTGCATTTGAACGACATGTTGAAGCACTGTACCTTTCTTGGGGTGGATTTGCAACACTTGAAAAAGAACATTCTCTGTATCAACCCACGTATACGGGACAGAATAATAAAAGTTATCACCGAGGAGACAGTTGGTATTTTGTAAATAATATTGCTGCCCTTGTGCTGTATCGTCATGATAGAAAACGCTACGCTTCACTCGTCCAAGAAGTACTGCAAGCAAGTGCAAAAGATTTGCTTGATCTTGGATTTGCTGGACACGCCTCGGAAATTTCTAGTGCTGCTTTTCAAAGTGGTGATGCAAGTCCTGTGCAAACATGGAGTATGGCGACATACTTAGAACTTGTTCTTAGTGTTTATGAAAAAGACGACTAATTATTTCCATCGCAGTCGATGGAGTATAAAAAATACAATACCTGAACAAAGAATACTTAATGTAAATACGGCAGTGTTTGCGATGCCAGCGATAAGTACAACTATAACTATATACAGAAGAAAACTCATACATACGGTCATTATAATTCTTACAAGAAAAGTTGCATCTTGAAAATACTTCTGACTCATAAAAAAGCCTGGAAGTAAAAAAAGACTAAGACCTAAGATACTAGCTATCATAAAAGAGCTAAATGCTGTAGTGTATATAAATTTTTAGAAGAAAAAAATAAAAAAAATCTATTTCTTTCGAACCGTTCGAAGAGATCGACTTTTACACTTACGGCAACTAACTTTGCCTTGTAGTACTTTCATTTGCTGCGCACGAAACTTCGTTTTACAATCTTTACATACAAAGACGTTTTGGTACAATCTTGCGTGAGCTTCTGGGAATTTTGCCATTTTATTTCTCGTTGTTCAAAAAATGACGAGACCCAAAGCGAGTTTAGGTTTGCCATTTTTTTACTTTTTTGATTATTAGTTGTTTTTTAGTTGTCCTAAAAATGACCTAGTCATTTTTAACTTGTGCTAGATAATTAAGAATTATCGGCACATTCAAAAACTAGTCGTTTTTGACTTGTTTCATTACTTTCTCTAAGAGGATAGTCCAGTAAACAATGGTTGATCCTTCGGATACTTGTCCTTCCAGTTCTTCAGGAATAGGAAGATCAAAAGTTTCGTAACTTTCAGCGTCCATGACATTAGCCATGTTTCCACTTACAGTAAGCACTTGAGCGTTCTTTTTACCAATAATTGGTGCTTCAACTTCATGGTCACTTGTAACCATATTTCGTTTTTTGCCGTCAAGCATACCAATTGCCATAATATTTGCTTTTGCATGACCGTGTTTTCCAGGTCGTGAAATACTAATATCTGAAACCGTACAAGCTACTTCGTCGACAATAATATAACTGCCTTTCTTGAGTGAGCTCGTTGCAACGTGTTTATAATCTCCTTCTGTCATGTGTACATCTCCTTGAGTATAATTGTAAGTACAAGGACTTCTGAGATGTTTATAAAGCTTACGTCTAGAGGGTCTGGGGTGTCTATGAAAGAACATTTATAAATACGCCACGCGTCCTTAGTTCTAATGGATTTTTCAACCCGAAGAGCTGAACTCTTAGAACTGACCAAGAAACAATTGCAGAATGCAGTAAACGCTGACTTGTTAATAATTCAATCTCTTGCTAGTTTTGATGAGTTAACCATGCAATTGAACCATTTGTCCAAGCGACTACGCGAATGGTCTGGCTACGTATTTCCAGAAACAGAGCACGCTATTGATGATCACGAGCAATTTGCACGACTTATCGCAGACAATGACCAAGAGATTATTCGAAGGAGTTACTGTGAAGGAACGAGCATGGGTAAACATCTTGAAGAACTCGACTGGCAAGCGCTTCAGGGACTCAGCTTCCAACTTGTTGGCCTATACGATTACAAACAAACGCTCTTGTCTTATTTAGAATCTGTTCTTAAACGCTATAATCCGAATGTACATGCGCTGCTTGGCACAACCATTGCAGCACGAGTTATTGCTGGAGCAGGTAGTAGACGAAGACTCGCAGTACTGCCAGCAAGTACTATTCAACTTCTTGGAGCAGAAAAAGCTCTTTTTAGGCATCTTAAAAGTGGTGCACGAAGTCCAAAACACGGATATGTTGTTAATCACCAACTCCTGCAACAAGCACGGAGAGAAAACCGAGGAAAAGTTGCTCGTGCACTCGCTGATAAAGCAGCAATCTGTGCAAAACTTGATTATTTTGAAGGAGACTTCCTTGGTGAGCAATACCTTAAAGACTTGCAAAAGAGGTTTAGCTAAATGAAACCCGTACACAAATTTCCTCATGTCTATTCTGAGCAGAAAGGCCGATGGACTAATTACTATGTCTCAAGTCAGAGTGGACAGTATTATTTTGATGAACGCGTTATTAAAGGTCAAGATGGATTTTATAGGGAAGTCAACCCTGAACGAAGCAAACTTTTTGCAGCAATTGCAAAAGGAGTAAGTCAAATTGGCATGAAAGAAGATTCTACCGTTCTTTATTTAGGTGCTAGCCATGGCTACACCGTCAGTTTCCTAGCAGATATGATTCGAAAAGGAGAAATTTATGCGCTGGATTTTGCACCTCGAGTCATGCGTGACATGGTTTTTATCGCTGAAAAAAATAAAAATATCGCTCCAGTCTATGCAAGTGCGTCACAAATTGATACGTACAAAGAATTAGTACCTGAAGTAGATGTAGTCTTTATGGATATTGCCCAGCGAAACCAAGTAGAAATATTTCTCAATAACTGCGAACAATTCCTTAAAAAAGGTGGATTTGGCCTTCTAGCTCTTAAAGCACGAAGTATTGATGTGAGTAAACGACCAAAAGATTTGTTTCGAGATGTGAAAGCAGAACTTGAACGACATCATGCAGTTGTAGATTATAGAGAGCTTGCACCGTTTGAGCAAGATCATGCATTTTACGTCATCAAGAAAAGATGATTCTTTTCTTGAGCATATGCTTTGCATATATATTAAAAAGCGTTAAACGCTTTTTAGCAGGTCAACTTCGTTAACCTATAAAGAAGCGGTAGTTTTTTGAAAGGTCGACGTTCTATTTTGCTGTGTTCTTCTTGCTTTAAGAAGAAACATTTATAAATTATCTTTGCAGATATTTGGCTATAGGTGTGCATGGT
>CAZHNR010000067.1:0-5751 GCA_964534065.1 uncultured Methanosarcinales archaeon | reverse complement strand
ATAGTTCGCTTGCGTCATGGCATAGCTATTTCTGAAAAATATAGTAATCATGTATTACCTTTTTGCATGAAGAAACTAAAACAACCTTTTGAGAAAATTGAAGAGACATTACGACAGCAAGTAGGATTTCTTCCGAAGTTACGTATAAGCAGAGCCTACGGATTCCCTCTCTCCGAGCAGCAACTTTTACAACTTCCTAAAAAGTTTGAAGTGCAGCCATTCTATCCTGAGATAGCATATATCAATCGTAGCCATCAAAAAAAACAAGGAATTATCAAAATATTTAGCACTTACATGCAAAAACATCATGGTGACATGGCAATTATTAAAGCAAATGACAAGAAAGTGCTTGTAACGAGGCATGCATTAGATGCATTTAAAACTCGTGTTGATAAAAAATCTATATATCGAATAGATCAACTTTTAGGAGTGTATGAACGACTGCAAGAGACAAACAAAGTAGTAAAAAAAGTGATGGATACACCTGGAGAAAGCTTGCAAAGTTACAAAGATGAATACGTTTTTTGTTTACATAAAACAAGTAAGTTACAAGCACATAAAGCAGACTATGTTTTAAAAACTATCTTACACCATACTCCTAATTATTACTTGCCTTTCCCGAAGTAATTAATTGTGTGAATTGAAATACGAATAAATTGCTTTCATAGTGTCAGAAGTATTTCTGGCAGAACTTGTTGGCGTCTGCTCAACATAAGATAACAAGGAACGTAAACCGTTGGCCTGCAACATAAGTGACATATCATCATTCTCAAAAGATTCGTCCACTGCATCATCAAAAAGCATACAGTACATGTCGTCAACATCTGCAGAAGTATATTTTGCAGGTAAATCACAATTCTTGAGGTCTAATTGCTTAAATTCTATTTTATTCCCTTTTGCATCAGCAAGTATATAGTCTACCATATTAATTAAGCAACGAAGACCTCCCTTCATAATTTCGTAATTCATACAAACTCGGTGAACCCTTAGCTTTCTGCCAAGCAAGTTGCCGTTCATAAAGCGCTGGAATAACACCATCTGCATCCAACACCGAAAGAGCTTCATTAAGATTTTCTAAGCACGCGCGTTGGACATCATAATTGTCATGAACATCTAAAATACTATTTTGTTTACGTTCATACGCGTCATATAATTCTTGTTTTGAGTAGGACGCAGGTAAACCCAGGTAAGAAAAATAATCTTTCACAGGAACGCCAAAGACATCAGAAATTTGTACATCAAGAAATTTTTTGATTGTCATACTCATATCGCTCCCAAACTTATTTATATACTTTTCGGTTAAGTTACTACTCGGGAGTGATTATTTAGAGTTTATCTGGTAAAAAATAGACACAGGATCAATAATATCAGGCGTGTAATTACTACATTTCCTAAACGTAGAAGAACAGATAATATCAGCTAATTTAGCTGCCCGCACAAGCTTTCCCTCGACATACGCAGAAACATCAGGAATATTGGAAGTTGAAGCCACAGCACTCATGCCCTTTTCGTAATGATTTCGAAGCAACTGCAACTTATCAGGAGCCTGTGCAACATAGGCGTCAGTGATAAATTTTGCCAGTTCTACGGCATCTACGTCAACAACGCGTCGAGAAGATAAAGTATTAAAGAGTGGTCGGTAATTTGCTATTTTCATAAGGAAGTAGAATGTGACAACGCATAAAAACTTTACCAGTAGATTTATAAACAAAACAGGCTTTCTTCCATTACTTTTGCATGATCGTAAGACATGCATATGATCGCAGAAATCCTTCAGCAATGGAGGACGTGCAAAGCTAAGGTTTTACACGCGCGAGGATTAGAAAATGATTAAATTAGTAGATCAGACAGAACTAGTGCTTTCTACTTCAGAAGCACTGAAAGGAACCATTGAAATGCCAGAGTGGGCTCAGTTTGTCAAAACTGGAACTCACCGAGAGACCTTGCCAAAGAATCCTAATTGGTGGTACATTCGAGCAGCTAGTATTCTTCGAGTAATCAACGAGAAAGGACCTGTAGGCGTAGGAAAACTCCGAGTACGATATGGTGGACGACAAAATCGAGGCGTACGACCTGACCGATTTGCTCAAGCAAGCGGAAAAGTTATTCGAACGATTTTACAGCAACTGGAAACTGCAGAGCTCATTAAACAAGCTTCCGTAGGAACTCATAAAGGTCGAATCATCACTCCAAAAGGTGTTTCACTCTTAGCACAAGCTGCAAAAGGTGAATAAATATGGCTCGATACATCAAACCAGGTAAAAAAGCTCGACTTGCAAAACACGGTCGACAAACCCGATGGGCTCCTTTCTGGACAATTCCAAAAATGTACGGCGCAAGCAAACGTGTACACCCAGGTCGACACACTACAGTGAAACGATCATGGCGACGAACCAACACGAAGGCATAGAAAATGGCAGAAATTAAACGAACATATACTATTCCACTTCGACGAAACTACGCAAATGTCCCTCGACATCAACGAGCTCACAAAGCTGTGCGAGTAATGAAACTTTTCCTTACAAAGCACATGAAAAGTGACGACGTTAAGATTGGTAAAAACTTAAACGATCACATTTGGCAAAACGGTATCCGTAACCCGCCAAGTAAAGTAAAAGTTATTGCTATCAAAGATAACGAAGGAACTGTTCGAGTAGAACTTGAAGGTAAACAATACGTTGACTTTAAAGTTAAAGACAAAGTTGACCAAAACCAAACTTTCAAAGAAAAACTACAGAATAAAGTAGCTGAAGCAAAAGGATCTAAACCTGAAGAAGAAACTGTTGAAAAAGCAGCAAGTTCAAAAACTGAAACAGGGAAAGATAGCAAAAAGGAAGAAAAAGAGAAAGTCCTTAAGGACAAAGAAGCAGGTTCTAAAAAAACTGCTACTCAATCTCCTAAAGCGCCTAAAGCTGAAGTTCCGTCTCCAAAAGAAACGAAACAAGGCGAAGACGTTGCTTCAAAGAAGAACTAGTTTCTTCAGCGCCAACAAGCATGTTGAGCGCATTTTTTATTTTTTATTTTCTACCTTATACAATTAATTTAAAAGAGAACATACATTCTTACTATTTATGAATAGTATTGAAAATCTAGAATATACTTGAAAAGTATATGGAAATATCTAACTGCACAATCATTGATAGTAACTTAATTCAATACACGCCGTGGAAATTAGATAAAAAAGAATATTATGTCAGCCAAATAAAAAGTCATAACGAGGCAATTAAATATCTGGAAACTGAACTTAATAAAGATATACAATATATGAACGATGTTGTCGATCATCACCTTCTCTTAAACGATGACGGCTTATTATCGCCAAAAACAAAAAAGAAATTAGCAAAATTAGTGACTACAGCCATGAGAATAGAATACTTTTTCACAGGAAAAAAGAACTATAGTAAAAAAAGTAGAGAAGCAAGAACTATTATTCTTGAGCATTATAAGGAACAAGAAAAAGTCATACAGACAGGAGAAATATTTATAGGTTTGCTAAAAAATTTAAATGATAAAAAAATGGAGTTTAACTCCGTACAAGATTATGAAAAATTAGTCAACGAGTGGGATGAGAAAATTACAACATTAGCATATCTTACTCGACGCCGGCGTGAAAACTTTGAAAAAATAGATAAATACGAAAAGAAAAATGAAAAAGATTATTTTCTATAAATTATTTACACGTCAAATCTTGTTATCGTAACTTTACCTGGCTTAACATTAAACTCATAATCTTGTTCATCCTTAAACTTCCCAGCTTTAGTAATGACTTCTGGAAGCAACACTCGCGAACCTCTAAAATCAAGAGTAGTAATTAACACATCTTCTTTATCGAGGTGTTCAATTTCAGAAAGAATTTTAGTGGATTTTTTACCATGATTTTCAGTCATAAATTTTTTCGTCTCATCAAAACAATGCTTTGCAATTAAATCCGCTACATCAATTCCTGTATGTTCTGTGACTCCTTGAAGACCTGGAGAAATATTTACTTCAAGCACTACCGGCCCACGGTGACTTGGTAAAATATCGACACCGCAAATATCTGCTTCAAGTGCTTTTGCAGCGCGTACCGCAATACGTCTTGTTTCAGCATCAAGTTCAATAGTTTCTCCTGTTCCACCAGCATGAATATTTGCTCGCTTCTCATCGCCTTTTGCTCGTCTTTGATATGCTGCAACAACTTCGCCACCAATGACAAAAGCACGAATATCAACACCACCTGTTTCAATATATTCTTGAATGATAAACGGTTGTCGAAGACTAGAAAGCGCATCAAGAATGGAGGACGCACTTGCAAAACTTTCTGCAAATAATACTCCTTTACCTTGTGTTCCCTGCGGAAACTTCATAATAATAGGATAGTTTAATCGTTTGAGAATACTTCGTGCTGCTTCAATAGTGGAAGCCATATACGTAGTTGGCATCGGTATATTTGCTCGTTGTAATTCCAGCTGAGTTAAGAGTTTATCATGAGCTACAGTAAAGGCTTGATCTCCAATAGGTAGATACGTTGTTTCAGGTTGCAGTACAGAAAGAGATTGCAAAATACTTGCATAACGAAAACTTCCTTTTGCAAGAATACAATCAAACTTACCAAGTTTATCTCCTTTGTACAAAATTTCTTCTTTTTTTCCAGAAAAAGTAATCTCCAAATAACGAACATCAATCATATCCACAGAATCAAAATATTGTTTCATTGCTTCAGCAGTCCACTGACTACTTTTACTTCCTAAACTTATAACTGCTGCCTTCATTCTTCCTCACCTAGCGGATACGTTTTTTTTGGATCTATTAAAAAGTTTTGTTCAAGGATATTTCTTCCAAGAAGTACGGGAAAATTCATATGACTTCTGTCAGCAAGCGTAAACTCTTCAACATATTCCTCATCTCCTAATTGTAACGTGACTTCAACAACTTTTCTCGTTGTTCTTCCGTTTGCGTTGCGTACCGTTCGCTCTCCAATAACAGGACCGATGCCAAGTTCCTGTGCAATCTTAGCGTCAATACTACTCCGTGTAGCGCCACTATCTACTCGTGCAAGTAATCGTTTTGAACCATCTACGCCTTTGATAGTTACTGGTTCAACAAACCCTACAATGAATCTATCCTTATATTCGTCTTCTCCTGCTGTATGTGTCATGAAAGGTCACCTTGAAATGATGCTCGAAAACATCCTTGTTTTTGTTGTGTCATTTTATATCACCATCGAAATGACTTACGAAAAAATAATTGTTTTTTTGTTGTGTCATTTTATGTACCGACATTTATAGTGTGTGTCATATGTTTTATGTTAATAATTTCTTGAAAAAATAATTTTGTATGCTGCCTTTTCTTGACATCGTATACATACTTCATCACTAACCGTATCTTCTCCGTCTGGTCGACATCGAGTTGTTACTCCGTTAGTTTCTGTCTTTATTGCTTCTTCACATGCTTCTTTTGCACAGTGAGCAACCAATACATACTTGCTTTCTTCCATAGTTGCTTTTTTGAATGCATCATAATCTTGTACTTCTGCTTTCCGTGATGCAACTGCTTTCTTTGCACGAGCAAAGAGTTCAGCATGAAATGTGTCAAGAAGGTCAGGAAGTGTCGTTTGCAATTCAGTAAGAGATACTTGTATTTTTTCACCGCCTAAGCGACTTGCAAGTGTTGCAACACCCTGCTCTAAATCTCGATTACCTAATTCTATTCGATACGGAGTGCCTTTTAATTCTGCATCTCCGTACTTAAATCCAGGCGAGTATTCTTCAC
>CAZHNR010000066.1:0-6007 GCA_964534065.1 uncultured Methanosarcinales archaeon | reverse complement strand
ATTTTTGCAAGATTTTATAAAGTATTTTTCTTAGAGTGGTGTTATATGGTAGTTCACGAACACGCAAAACTCTTTATTGGGTTTGTATTTATACTTTTCATTGTAGGTCTTGCTTTAGGCGGTGACCTTGATTTTTCTAATGACAATACTGCTGGTGATGCAATTCGCAGTAGTCTTAATGATTATGCAGATCCTTATGATCCAAATTATGAATCACAATACGATAAATCAAGTTTTTCTCTTGATGACGAAAAATTAGAAATTGATCATGATGACGGGAATACTGTGGCTCCTCTTCTTCCAGATATTCGAAAAGAAGCTGAAGGTATTATGCTGAAATCAAAAACATCGCAACAGAAAACAGATGATGATTGTTTTGTTTTAACTCAAGAAAATTTCCAACAAGGTTTTGAATTGCTACAAACTAATCAAGGATCTATTTTTTTAATGAATACTTGTTTAGAGCTTGCAGAGGATATTGAATTATATGTCTCAACTATTAAACTTTTGAATGGCTACGGCCAGCAGTCTCAACTTAAGTGCAATGGGCATACTATAACTGCAGATGTTGACCTATATGACCAAATCCTTCCGGTGCTTTGGCTAACAGGTGAAAGTAAAGTTGAAAACTGTGTTGTGGAAACGATTAATGGTCGAGCGAATGTGGGTATAGTATCGGAAGATACATCTCTTCTTGAGAATATTGATTGGTACGGTTCATCACCTGTTGCAGTGTACTTGCAAGATGATGCCAGAGCCTTTAACGTTATTGCTCGAGACTATTCTGCCACAGGGTTTTATCTAGAAGACAATGCTGAAGCTATATATTCTCATGCTTTTGGTCATGGATATAACGGTTTCACTTTAATCGATACATCGTCTGTTTCCTATTCCCAGTCATCAGGGAACACTGTTGATGGGTATGATTTCTTTGACGATTCTACTGGCAACAATCTTTTGGCGTATGATAATTGGCACGGCTTTCATTCGAATGGTATTCGGGTTCTGCAGAATGTATTTGCAATAGACAATAATAGAGGTGGATCTTCTGGTCATGTAGGTATTACTGGTAATGTGGACTTGATAGAGTCTGAATCGTATGAACAAAGAATTGGATTACGATTATCGGTTGGTTCTGTTCTTAATGATGTTATTTCATGCAATAATTTTGAGTATGATTTTTATGGGTCTACCTGGTTGCCGTATGAAGGTGAACTGCTCCAGGCAGATACAATACTTGAGGGAGTGGAACTAAATGTTGACCAATTGCTTAGTTGTGAGGATATTGTAGATTCGGGTTGCGTTCCTATAAATCTGGCACTTTTGGATACGGGTGAAACGTATGTAGTTAATTCAGGTTGCGTGGAGTTGTGGTCTGACGTCTCATTACAGGAAGAACAATCAATTATTTTACAAAATGATGCAGAATTATATTGTAATGATTTTATTATTTATGGAGATAGTATTGAAGAGAGTATTTCCTTAGTGCTTGAAGATGACGCTCAAGTGCATGATTGTATAGTTGAGAACTCGTACATTGCCTATGATATGTATGATAGTTCAGAAGCTTACACAAGTATTGCTCGAGAAAACAACGTAGGTTTTGGTTCCCGAGGGAATGATGTTGAAATTTTTGATAGTGAATCCTATTCAAACACTGTTGGTTTTAGCGTTGGTAGCAGTAGAGCTTTTACACTTACAGATACAGTGTCAGAAAATAATGAGTTAGGTGGACGCTTTTTAGCGGGTGCTAGTGTTTACGGTTCTAACGCTAACTTCTGTGGTAACAATGAAGTACAGGATATTCAAGTCGTGTGCGGAATGAATAATTGTCCCGATGTGGCTGGTACTGTTTATGCTGAAACTGTAAGTGGAGAGGATAACGGTATTTCAAATTGTCCTCTCCAATTTGAAGAAGTTCCTGGTGAAGTGAATATTCTCCAAACAGAGTAGAAGGCTTTTTAAATAGTGTTTCTTGAAAATGGAACGTGGTCCTTGAACAACTCTTCTCAGAAAGTTGGCTAGAAAAGAAGCTGAGCATGTCATTTATTCTTGGTCTTAGCTTTACCTTTGTAGGTGTTATGCTTGCAAGACTGCTTTTTGGAGGTAATTCAGGGATTGTTGCAGTATTTTTCATTTCATTATTTGTGATTCCAGGCATGCGAAGGATGATTCAAAAAGAGGACCGTGCTGAAATCTCAGAGAGTTCGTTCTCACTAAGTAATTTATGGAAAGATAATAAGCAGCTTGTATTGATGTATGCAGGAATTTTTTTAGGCGTCTATGTCGCTACCTATGCTATAACTTATTTTTCTTATCTGTTTGGTCTTGATGCATCAACGATATTTCGAGAACAGTTATTCCTTGAACCAGCAATAAGTGGTAGAGCGACCTTCTTTTCAGGATTATTCTGGGATATTTTGCTTAACAATTGGTGGGTACTTCTTGCAACTTTTTTTCTTGGACTCATCACAGGAGATGGTGCAACTTTTTTTGTTGTATGGAATGCAAGCGCATGGGCAGCAATCTTTGCGTTTCGCAGTTATGCAGCGGGTGCCGTGCTTTCCGTAAGTTTCATTGAAGTTGTGATACTGTTACAACTCATTGTACTGCCGCATGTACTTATAGAAGGTCTCGCCTATATTTTAGCAGGAATAGCTGGTTCGGTAATTAGTCAAGATGTGGTTCAGGAAAGTGATGAACTCCATGTCTTCTTAATGTATTTCTTTTTTGGTATTATTGTGTTTGTCATTGGTAATCATTTTCTTTCATTACTGCAGTTAGAAACAGGACTTATTTTTGCCATACGCATGCTTTTTACCTTGGGAATTATATGGTTATTTCATCGAGCATTTACCAACACGCGACATCAACGAGTGTTCCGCTATAATTATCTTCTTTTTGTGATTGCCATCGTGATTTTTTTGCTTGGTGTGGGTGTTGAAACTTTCGTACTGTCTTCATCAGGTTTGCTTGAGCTCTATTACGGCGCAGCGGCAGTCTTTTGACATAACATTTATATACTCATTTCATCGTAATTATGCATGGTGTGTAGTTTTAAATGAGTATGAAAATAATTATAATAGGCTTTATCGTAACTGCGGTTATCTTTTCTCTAGGAATATATTCTGCACTTTCATCGAACAATCCAATTCCAGCCCAAGAAAATGTTGCGGGTTTTTCAACCCAAAGTGCTCCTTCACAAGGTTCTTCTGATTTATCAGTGGATTGTAGTTATTCATTTAGTAAGCTTTCTGGCGAACCTAATCCTAGTTCTTATGCAAGTAATTATAACGACATTTGTGACGACACTATTAAAGATGCTATTTATTCCTGTTATGCAGGATTGTGTGAGCCTCAGATTTGTGACTTGGGAGATAAGTCTATGACTGTCTTCTGTGAGGTTACGGAATGAAACTCGATAAAAAAACCTATCTTTTCTTTGGTATTTCTTTACTTGTTATTTCTTTTGCTTTGCTCGTACTTTCTGATTCAATTTTTACCTCAGAAAATGCATTAGGCCGTGCGAATGGCCAGCCTGGTTCCGGTTATGATGGTCCATACGCTAGTCCGCGTTTAGATCCTGATTATAATCCTAACGCTAACCCTGAAAATACTGAAACGCCAAATACGAACACGAACTCTGGAACTACAACAGGTTCCAACGGCGGTAGTGGTTCTAATAGTGGTTTTGGCGGTAGTGGGGGCTCTGGTGGCAGCGGGGGCTCTGGCGGTAGTGGTTCTAACGGAGGTTCTGTCGAAACTCCTGGACAAACTGCTCAAGAAGTCATAGTGTTTGAAGATATGTCTTACGGACCTAGTGAACGAAATGTCTATGACGCATACCTTGTTCAATCCGACGAACCAGTTCCAGTAGTTATTTTTTATCATGGCGGCGGATTTAATGGAGGAGACAAAGTTGATACTAAATACCGAGAAGAGATTTTAGCGGAAGGAATTTCCTATATTTCTGTGAGTTATCGTAGAATAACACAAGCGGACAATCTCCTTGAAATTATGGCTGAAGATATTTTAGGAGGATATAACACTGTTCTTGCAAATGCGGATGAATATGGAATAGATACTGATCGAATTGCGGTAATGGGAGCTTCAGCAGGAGGAGGAGCAGCCCTTTGGCTTGGAAGTGATCCTCGCGCCCAACCTGATGCGATTCTTCACTTGAATGCGCAAGCAACATATGATTTTTATTCATGGGAAACATTTATTGATTTTCCAGAAACACTTTTTGAAGAGTTAAGTCTTGACGAAGAAATTGATGTTATGTATGGAGGTAATCCTAACATTGCATCGAGCTTGGATATGTTGTCGAACTATGATAGCGATGACGCTCCTCTTTACATTGAAAATTTTAATCCTGATGTCACGCCCGAATATCGAGGTCAATTACTTCATCATCCACAACATGCAATTACCCTCTATAATCATTGTATGTCTGTAGGAAATGATTGTGTGCTGGAAAGAGAAACAAGTAGTGCTGTAAATTTCCTCACTCAATTGTTTTTTAATAGAGCTCCATTATATCAAGATTCTATTATACCTGATATTCCTTCGGAAATTGAATTTGGCTTTAATGTTTTCGGCTATAATTGGTTTGATAGTCAAATGGTTCAGGTGGATGCAGTGTTTGCTGCTGAGCGTGCAAAAGGTCTTGATACGACTAAATTGTGGCTTCGACCAATGGAAGGTAGTGCAACAAAAGAATATTCTACGAATTCTGAGGATTTGCCTCAGGAGTTTTTTGATGGTTGGGTTGCTTTGCAGGATGAGTTTGGTTTTAAAATAATGCATTTAGTTAATGCAAATGAGGAACCTGAAGAACAACGCGCATTATATGATCGTTGGATTGCTGCGGGTGCAGAAGTTCATG
The DNA here is from genome assembly GCA_964534065.1 of uncultured Methanosarcinales archaeon. Lineage (GTDB taxonomy): Archaea > Nanobdellota > Nanobdellia > Woesearchaeales > SKGA01 > SKGA01. Next base: position 1,119 of record CAZHNR010000066.1, on the reverse strand, counting down.
CCTTAGAATTTGGAAGTGAATTTTATTTACCTAAGTGGGTAACAAGTACTCCTGATAACTTGCCTGAAGAATTTCCTTATGTTTCCCCCCATCTTACGGAAATGACCCCTACTAAATATATGGATGTTATTAATCCTCCTTATATTGATATCTTTAATGATGTTGACGTTCCTTTTATTTTTATTACGGCACCGAATAAGGAAGAATACCCTTTGCAGAATGAATTTAATATGGAATGGAATGAACTTGTAGCGCAACGATTACAATCTTCACCTCTCTATCAGAGCATTGATAGTCATGTTGTTTTGCATCTTTACGAGGGCAATTCTGATGATGCAACAGCAGTTATTAATTATGATTATGTGAATACTCTTCGAAGTATGTTGCCTGAAGGCACGCGTATATTCATTAATGAATATGGTAAGATTCAAGATCCTAATTATTCTTCTGATCCTGCTGACAGGATTGCTCATGCACAGCGTGAAATAGAAATTGCTGAAGAAATTCAGGCGCGTTTACGACCTGGAGATGTTCTTTCTACACATTTATTGTATGCAGATTTACAAGATAGTACAAACTTTGCAATGACGATAGATAAGAATGGTTTGACTGAAAAAGGAGAACTCTTTTTCGATTATTATAGAGAAAATCAACAGAATACCTATGTTCCTTCAACTCCTACGGAGCCTATAAATCCGAATCCTGAGTTCAGTGAAATTGAGTACGGATTCAACGTAAATGGCATTGATTTTTTCCAAGATCAAATGGAAGTGCTTCCTGAAGTTTTTGCAACAGAAGAAGCTGCAGGTCTTGACTTTAGTAAAATTTGGTTACGTCCTATGGCTGGAAGTGCAACTAAGAGTTATGCTTTGAATTCTGCTGGTCTTCCTCAACAGTTTTTTGATGAGTGGGTTGCTTTGCAGGATGAGTTCGGCTTTAAAATTATGCACATTATTAATCAGAATGAAGAGCCTGAAGAACAACGAGCATTGTATGAACGTTGGATTGCTGCGGGTGCTGAAATTCACGCTCTTGAATACGGGAGTGAATTGTACTTAGGTAAATATATTCTTTCGACACCTGATGATTTACCTGAAGATTATGCATATGTGAGTCCTA
>CAZHNR010000065.1:4908-6404 GCA_964534065.1 uncultured Methanosarcinales archaeon | reverse complement strand
AGTTCGTACTGTGCGATACAGGAGTTACCAGTAGCGTCTTGTGTAGTAACTGAAGGCATGTCAAAATCGACTGCACCAGAAAATAGTACTACTGCAAGGACTAGTACTCCTGCGATTAAAATTGTTGATAAATTCATGTTCATGTTGTTATACCTCGGTAGATTTTTTTTGTGTGTGTGACTTTGTTACAAGCCCGATAAAGAATTATTCCGAGGTATTGTTTAAATAGGAAATAGCCTAAAGTGTACAGTATTGTACAGAACTGTACAGTTTTGCACACTTTTATGTTCAATTTCGACGAATTGTCAATAGTGCGGTTTCTCGATGCTCTTTGTGTTCAGAAATAACAACGCAAAGTGCAGCACTCATAGTCAAACACTTCTTATCCATAATTCGCTCTAAATAATCGTTAAGCTCGACAGGAATAGTTCCTATAATTCGTTTATTTGGTCTCATGGTTTTGTTGTCCTCGTTAATTTATGCTGTTGCTTGGTCTTGTTGGAAAGAGTTCTTAGGATCTCTTTCCCATGTTGGTAGTGGTGTTTGTAGTATCATGTGTATTTCGTCGCTTTTGAAGTATGCTTCTTCTGGTTTTGTTGGCATGAATATTTCTACGTCTGTTTGCATATCGTCTTTTTCTTCGCTTAATGCTGTGAAGCTTTGTTTTTTGATTATTTGCCAGTCAACGAGTAGTCGTATGTCTTTTGGGAAGTGATGAAAGTTTTGTGATGAGTATATTATCCATTGGTTTTTGTGTCTGCTTGTTACCATTACTTTGGTGTTGTCTCTGTTTTCTTGGCTGTTCCATTCTTTGTTTTTTGTTCCGTACTCGTCTACAAATATCATGCTATTTGGTGGACAGTTCTCTACTGAATCATAGAATTGAGGGTTTAGGTGTTGGGGTATTTCTTTATCATCTGATTCGAAATTGACAAAGCATAGTATTAGTCCTATACTGTGGGCTTTTTCTGCTAACCAGAGCATGGTTCTGGTTTTTCCGCTTCCTCGCCCTCCTGTGAGTAATCCTACTGTTGAGCGATTGAAAATAACGTTTTTGAGTATTTGTATTCGTTGTTTGTTGGGCAGTAAAGTGTTGTTTATTACTTGAGCTACTATTTGAGGGCATGTTTCCATTAGTGAAAGCATGTGGTTGAGGTTATGGTGTGATAAGCGTTTTTTTTGTAAGTAGTTTCTTATTCGAAATTGCATGTTTCGAAGTATTCTACTAATAAAAACGTATGCTGTCATTGTTTTATTGTCCTCCAAAGAATTTTTTTATGCTTGAAGGTTCTGAAGGTGGTTTGTTAAAACTTTGACTCGCGTTACTTGCCTTATCGTTGAAAACTGTTATTACTTCCCATTTGTTTTCAATAACATCTTTTAATTCGTTTATAATTCTTGCTTGTGATAGAATTTTTAGTCTGTAAGAGTTCGCTATTTCTTGAATGTTTTTGATGCTTTTTGTTACTATTCCGCTGTATAATTCTGGAACGATG
>CAZHNR010000065.1:4624-4898 GCA_964534065.1 uncultured Methanosarcinales archaeon | reverse complement strand
TGGTGGTTTTAGGTTATGGTGTTGTATCCATTTTTTGGCGAAATTTGGTAGGTCGTCAATGTGTGTTGCTTCTGGTATTGCAGAAGCTGTGTAATTACTTCCTAGTTTGTAGAGAAGAATTGATGGTACTACGTACACTCCTTCGTTTCCTTTTTCGTTGGGAAATATTTCTCCAATGTATCCTCCTGCACGAAAAATGGTGTATGAGAAGTCGTCATCATCAGTAAATTCTACTGGGGACATACCTAAACTTGTATGCTCGTTTGGTAATTGT
>CAZHNR010000065.1:4094-4614 GCA_964534065.1 uncultured Methanosarcinales archaeon | reverse complement strand
CTATTGCGTCCCAACCAAAATAAGCAAGAGTGATAACGATTATAAAAAAGTCTCCTCTGTGGAATTGTTCAAATACTCCTACGTATTCTCTTATTTTCCAGAAGTAGGCGACCATGAATAAAACAAAAAATATTATTTTATTCTTTTTTATAAAATCAGTTACCATTAGTTTTTTTATTCCTCGTAAAGAGTTCTTTCTTTACTTAGTTCTTTGAGCTTTGCTTGTTGCTTTTTTCTTTCTTGATGTGTTTCTAAACTTCTTTGTGCGTCAAGGATTTTTGCGTCATCTTTTTGTTTTTTTTGAATAAAAAAGAGATAAGCTCCTGTTCCTAAAGAAATGACTATTGCAATAATGCTTAAAGTATCGTTATTGGAGTTTTCTAGTTGCAGGATACGTGCTTCATTTTGTTTAGCTAATTCCTCAACTTGTCCTAAACTTTTTTGGAATTCAAAAAAAGAAGCTGAGTTTGAGGAAGTATTTTGTTGAGTAGTGGTTGTTGTTTGTACTGTTCCTGTACTT
>CAZHNR010000065.1:3679-4084 GCA_964534065.1 uncultured Methanosarcinales archaeon | reverse complement strand
GCACAGTGGAATGTTTGGAGCTGATAAACATTTTATTTGTATTTCTTGCTCGTAATCTTGAACTTTTAATTGTTGTTCGAATTGTCTTTCAAGCAAACAAAGACTATCACAAGTTTCGTCTTCTGATTCGTTTGCATGATCTTGCAGAACTTGTAAACTAAGACTCAATGTTTCTAGTTCTAAATTTGTTTCTTCGTAAAAATATGAAAAATTATTTTTTAGCTTGTCAAAGTCCTCTTCGATATCTTCTAAATCTTCAAAAATTTCTGTGTCATCATAACTTGTACCGTTACTGAGCAAAACAGTATTGTTTTGGATAACGGTTGATGTATTGTTAATGATGATTGTATTGTTTGCTGTGAAAGTATCCCAGTAAGCATTACATTGGCTTACTGTAAGGTTAGG
>CAZHNR010000065.1:0-3669 GCA_964534065.1 uncultured Methanosarcinales archaeon | reverse complement strand
TAGGATTTAGTTCTGTGCAAAAATCGGCTTGAAGAGTAGCACTTGCAAGACTCGAAAAAAGAGTTATTAAAAGAAAAATAATTCCTGCATAAATTAAAGTAACAGTAATATTGTGAAACCACATCTCTCTTTTAGAGTGCTGTCTAATTTGGTGAATAACATCATCAGCGTAGAACTGACTATTTTTGTAAAGTTTTAAAAATTTCATTTTTATTTTACCTGTTTAGTGTGTAACATCTTTTGCACACGCCGTATTTGTTGATTTCTTGAATTTTGCATTTGTACTGACAAAGAGGACAAATGGAAATGTAAGTTTGTTTCATAGGAAAAAAAAGGTGAGGCTTTTACGCCTCTAAACAGTTTTTAGTTCTGGCTGTGCAGGAACATCTTTTAGCGTGTTGAAGAGTTTCAAGACTTCTTTTACGTCTTCTTTTGCGATGAAAATTCTTTGTCGGTCTGGAAAGATTTGACCGGTTTTAGAAGCTTTCATAGCGTCTTGTCCTTTCTGCTCGCCATAAGTGACTAGTTTCTGTTTGGTAAGAATTAGCTGTTCGCTTTCCCATGGTTCGTCATTGTACGTTCCCGTCATCAAGACTTCTTCAATGGAAAAACGTGCTTTTTCTGTTTTGTACTCATCGCTCGTTTTGAGCAGTTCTGTTTCTGGTTTATTATTTTGTGCCATAGTTGTTTTTACTCCAGAATAACAACTTTGTTTGACCTTGGCATGTAAATTTCTCCACTTCGAAGAAGTTTTTCAAAGTCTTGTGTTGTTATTCCATTTGAAAATAATTGTTCAGGAGAATCCATTCCTTGCTGGATAAGATTTTGAACTTTTGTAAGAAGGGAGGTTTCGGTCAAGCTGTCGCTTTCCTGACCGAAACCCTTTTGGGTTTGGAGTGTGTGATTAAGTGAGTTAGATGTTACGTTACATAGCGAAGTGTTACTCCTCTTAGCTAAAGTATTATTATTTGTTTTATTAGTTATATTATTATTAATATTATATAATATATTATAGCGGTCTGTCGGATTAGGGTTTTTTAGTCTGTTTTCTTGCTTTTCTTGTAAAGTTTGATGTTGCGGTGTAACGTTTTGGACTTCGTGCAGTATCGATTTTTTTAGTTGTTTTAGGTCAACATCGAGTTTGAAATTGAGGTAGTCTTGAGCCATTGTGAAGGGTGGAATTACTACGCTGTTTTGTCCTTTGCCTGAAATAACATTTTGTTTTCGTAGCCTTGAACCTACCATGCGAAGGGCTGTAGGACTCACAGAATCGTCTTGTAATGAATTTAATACGACTACTTGACTCTTTGTAGGGAGTTGTAAAGAATTAATGTATTCTAGGAGGTTTATAGAGCCTTTTCTCCGAACTCCTTTTTGAAGTATGATATCAATGGCTTCTTGGATAAGAATATCTGTGTTTTGGTCGTTTAAATGATTAACAAAATATTCAAGAATTTCAAGTCTATTATCGAATTTTAGAGAATAAAAATCTGCTGTACCGTATTTCTTTTTTATTGCTCTATCTTGGCGAAAATCTACTTCTACACGTACGGCATGTTTAAGGAGTCGGTCAGCCTCAGAACGTTCATGCTCAATACTTTCGATGACGATCTTCGTTTGCTCCTTAATTAACTGCTCATATTGTGATGCAGAATAAGGATAAGGAATAAAAGAGAGATTGCCTTCTTTCATACCGTTATAGATTTTTGCTTGTAAGCTTTGTTTACGGTCTCTGAGACTTTGAATTTTTTGTGTTGCTAATCGATGCACATCGTGAAGTTTGATGTAAGTACGAAGCACAGGAAGGCGGTCAGTAAGAGGTTTGTGTTTAGTCTTATCGTAAGGACTGTATTTTACTGTAGTTCCACCAGTAACATTAGAAAGATAATAAGGATATTCATGAGTTTTGAAAAATTGGAAGAAAGCAATTTTTTCTGACTCAGAAGGAAAATGAATATCGCAAGTAATAGAAAGTTCAAAAACATTAGTAATCTCTAATTTGTCAATGAAATAGTCTTTAAAGAAATATTTTTGTTCTGCAATACTCTTATGTTCTCGAAGCCAAGCACCTAAATCTTTTTCACTAACATATTTTCTAGGATAATCGAATTCATCATTGTGAATAATACCATAATCATTGTCAGTGCTAAAAAGTCCGTCTTGAAGTTCTTCAAAACTTATTTTTTTTGGAATAAGAAAACGATTAATTTCATCATCAGAAAGAGTAATAAAACTAGTAAGAAATTCTTTAAAATTCTCCTTAGCAGAAACAAACAAAGACTGAGTGTACTCCCACGAAAAACTTTGTTTCAAAAAATTGAAATGAGAATTATTAACAATACGAATAGGGTTAAGACGAAGTTTAACAACAAAACTTTTTGCATGAGCTTTAGAAAAACTGAACTTCAACTTACTATGAAGCTCAACACTGTAAGTATCAAAATCAATACTATAACCTTCTGGAATATTCTTAGCAGAAATAACAGAAGAATCAGTTTTAGCATACTCAAAAACACCACGTAAAAAAGTAGAAACAACAAAAGGCTTAGGAGTATGAAAAACCTCCAAAAAAACACCAGACTTATCATTACCGATGATAGTGTTCATTTTTGTAATTCCTCCATGAATTTAGAAAGCTGAAGCAAACAATCCCAAGACATAATAATATCTTCGTTTTGTTCCCAGACGTATTTTTTCCAATCAGAAAAATAAGAAATAACACCTAAAGAAAGACCATAATTATTAGAAACAAAATATTTCTTAGTATAACCAAATCGCTTAAAACGCAAACGCAACTTCATTAGAAAAAACCTCCCAAAGCAAAAAAAATTGTTAAAAAAATAAGAATTGAAATCATAACAATAACTAGAAGTTCTTGTTGAATCCAAAGATAAAGAGAATCACTCATCAGAAAAAACCTCAGTAAATAAATAATTAAAATACATGCATAAAATTATGAAAGAACATAAAAAAGTAAAAAATGCATCTAAAGAATAAAAAGAAAAATTCAACCAAACAATAATATTAAGATAAACAAACAAAGCAAGAGGAAAAATAAAAAGAATAAAAATTAAAGAAAAAGTAAAGAAAAAAATACGCAACAAACGACCAAGATATAAAATATCCTTTCTCAAAACACTAGTAGGAAGATTCATGGTTGCACCTCTGGTCTGAATGCAATAATTGTTTCGTGTTCGACCCATACAGGAATAATTTTTTTAACAGAGAGTTGATGCGTCATAACTAAATTATACTTTTCACATAATAATTGGTACTCGTGTGCAAAAGCTTCGATTTTTTCTTGATGATCAGAAATAAGTTTATTCTGATTATCGAAAAATTCTTTGCGTAAAGTAGAAGCTCGTTTCATTGTTTCACCTCGAATTCGGTTAAAGTTTTTTGTTTACCTGAAATTATATCATGAAATGACTTCATGCAAACTGGAAGGGGGATAGATTGTTTCATTGTAAATCATAAATTTCAAAAGATAAAGAATAATCCTTAACATAAGGGAATTCGTCTTTAATCGTTGTACGTAATCGGTTGAGAATGAGGGGGTGCAGTTTCTCGGCAAGAGTGGATTTCTGACTATTTGCATTACTTGAGGTTAGTGCAAAATCAGTAAGTGAGTCCAAGACCTGCACCCCGCTTTTTGGATCTCATCAATCG
>CAZHNR010000064.1:0-6426 GCA_964534065.1 uncultured Methanosarcinales archaeon | reverse complement strand
ATATTAAATATACAGTATTATTTAGATGCAGTACGTATACAACATATTTCTTCACATATTATATCTCGTACTCTATACTGTCTAAATACAATACTATTTGAGAAATTTAATCAAATACTAATTAATTAGAGAACTATAATAATAATTATAACATATTTACTGTATTTACAAAATATTTGCAGATCAAATCATAATATATTCTTAAAAACATATATTTGAAAGTATATTTTAAACGTATTATTGTAATAATAATTTAATATTATATTTGTTATTTAGTTTGATTAGTATTTATTATATTCTATATTTTTTATTATATTATATATATATATTTCAATATTGAAATAATAATATAATATATATGTATAAGTATTATATGATATAGTTATAGAAAGCATTTACAATAAAATAATATTTTTAAAGATATATATTATAAAATATGTATTGTAATATATTTATTATGAAATAATTTTTTAAAAATAGTTTTTTTAATATATATTTTGTAAGTTATTTGTGAATTAAATAATTTATTTGATTTGATTGTATATTTTAGCATTACTATTTGCATTATATTGTAAGTATAAGTTACATCAACTCATTGCATATGATGAATTTTTTAGGTTAAAGAAATGTTTTAAGAGAGTTTTGGTCAATATGTTCATCGCATTTTAGTCAATGTATTTACTGTATTCTATTCAATGTACTTAATATAGATTAGAATATATGTTATTACTGTATTATATTATATTTACTATATATGTTATTCTTATATTATATATTATATTATAGAATAAGTACAGTTACTGCAAGTATCTTTTTCGTTTTTCTTTTTTTGTTTTTCTACTTCTTTTTTATTGTGTTTTTTTACGCCTACGCACACCTGATAAGATCAGAAAAGTAATTTCCATAGGAAATAAAGGTGTCACCTTATAATGTATTAACTGTACAGTGACAACTATTTCGATAACTTTATAAACATGCTTCCTTTTTCTCAGTTTAGACTTATTAGAGGTTATATTTCAATGATTATGCAAAAAGACTTTATCGAACGGCTCAAACTTTTTGGCCTAAACAGCTACGAAGCAAAAATATGGGTAGCACTGCTTTCACGAGGCGTTTCCAGCGCTGGAGAGCTTTCAGACATTAGTAATGTTCCTCGTTCACGAAGTTATGATATTCTTGAGTCTTTAGAAAAGAAAGGATTTATTGTCATGAAAATTGGCAAACCTATCAAATATATTGCTGTACCTCCAAATGAAGTGTTGGAGCGTGTAAAACAACGCGTACGTCAAGAAGCTGAATCTCAAGCAAATAATCTTTCTAAATTAAAAGAATCGGATTTATTGACAGAACTATCATCCCTCCATACAAAAGGTGTTGATCTTGTCGAACCAACAGATCTTACTGCAAGCTTTCGAGGACAAGAGAGAGTCTATGATCAAATGCATTTGATGCTTAAAGAATCAGAAGAAGAATTCATTCTTGTTACTACAGCTCTTGGTCTTGCACGAAAAGCAGATTACTTACTTCGAGGTTTCAAAAAAGCTCATGAACGCGGTGTATCTATTAAAATTGCAGCGCCTTTAGGAAAAGAAACAGAAGAAGCACAGAAATTACTTGCACCTTACGCTGATATTCGAAATCTTGAACATGTACGAGCACGATTTGCTGTTGCAGATGGAAAAGAAGTTACGTTCCTACTTTTTGACGATGAAGATATACATCCAAGCTATGATGTAGGTATATGGGCTAATACACCTTTCTTTGCACAAACTATTCAGCAACTATTTGCTTTAGTATGGGATGATTTGAAACAAGTAAAGGTACAATAAAATGGATCTTTATGAATTAGGCACATATGTAGGTTTGGGTGTTGCTAGCATAGGTACATTACTGGCCGCAACTAATTGTATTAGTTATAGTACTACAGTTAATCATATTTCTAAGCTTCAGGATGCTTATCCTCATAATTGGAAACTTGTAGCTGAAAAGAAGCTTAAAACATTTCAAGATTCTAGTTCAAATTTCAAAAAACTATATTCTGGTTATGGTGTTGTTGAAGCATACAAAAAATACGTGAAGACATAAAATCCATTACTTTCTTAAACTCTAGCTGCTTGTTCTCTTTGATGTTCACTCATAATTTTATCACTGTACTTGGAACGAATCACGTTTCTTCAAAATCAGTACATCTTATTCAGAATCAGTTTGAGACGCTTCAGCCAGATATTATTTGCGTTGAGCTTGATAAACAACGTCTTCAAGGAATGCTTAGTAAAGAAAAACCAAAACTCACTTTAGCAGTCATACCTCGTATCGGTCTTTTTGGATTTCTATTTTTACTTGTTGGTCGCTATATACAAAAAAAATTCGGAAAACTTGCACGCCTTGAACCTGGAGCAGACATGCTTTGTGCTGTTGAACTCGCACGGCAACATAAAAAGCAACTTGCACTTATTGATCGACCTATTGAACAAACTCTACGGCAAATGAGTACACAGTTCACTTGGAAAGAAAAACGACGTTTAGTGTATGATGTTACACTTGGTCTTATTTTTGGCAAGAAACAAAAAATTACTTTCTCAATCGATGATGTTCCTGAAGCAGATATTTTGCAGCAATTACTTGTAGCTGTACGAACTCGCTATCCAACCTTTTATGATGTATTACTTGCACAGAGAAATACGTATATGGCCAAGCATCTTGTTGCCTTACAGCAAAAATTTCCTGAAAAAACAATACTTGCTATTGTAGGGGCAGCCCATGAACCAGGAATTCAAGAAGAAATTATGAAGCTACTTACGACGAAAAAAGAGTCTCAAAATCAAGTTCAAAGGAAATAAACGGGTGAGTGTTTATAAATAATTATAATTAATTTATATTGATTACTATATTATAAGGAAGTTCCATATGAAATAATGGCTACCTTTCTTTTTAAATGTTTCCTTTATATATCTTTATAAATAAAAATCGGACAATTTATAAAGCAGAGCTCATTTTATTCTTTTTAAATACATGAGAAGTACCAGTACTTGCTCAACATTAGTAAAAAAATTTTCGGGGGGAAACCATGGCAGAGCAAAGCTTAGCTGAATTAAAAAAAGGACTTGATGTTACCATTGTGAACATTGTTGTCTCTACCAGTTTACAACACGATATTCCATTGGAAAAAATGGCTGCAACTCTTTCTAACACAGAGTACAATCCAGAACAATTTCCAGGACTTGTTATTCGTATTAAAGACCCAAAAACATCTGCACTTATCTTCAGTTCAGGAAACGTTGTTTCTACAGGAGCACGAAGTGTAGAAGATGTAAAACGAAGTCTTGAAAATATTAAAGAGACTCTTAAGAAAATAAATATTACTATCACGGTAACTCCAGAAATTAATATTCAAAATATGGTTGCAAGTGGAAGTATTGGCATGGATCTTAACTTAAACACCCTTGCTATGAAACTTGACAACACAGAATATGAACCTGAACAATTCCCTGGACTCGTCTATAAGTTGGATAAGGCAAAAGCAACTTTCCTCCTCTTTAGTAACGGAAAAATAGTCTGTACAGGTACAAAGTCCGAAGAAAGTGTCTACAAAGCAGTACATATGCTTATAGATGTACTCAAAAATCTTAAATAAGATTTTTGTTAGCTAGAAATACAATGTATTTCTCCGCTGCTTAAGAATTTGAAATAAAATCTCAGGACACAGAAAATAAAACTTTATTTTCTATCGTACTTAAAATCTTAAGTAAGGTTTTGAGACGGAACTTTTTTATTATTTTTATCTTTACCTTAATAAACAAGAGTCGCGTAAGCACTCTTACGTGAGATGTGTTTGGAACTATGACAACAGTAAGTACGACAACAAGTCCTATGAATATGGATATCGGAGAGCAAATTCAGCTCTTTCAAGACTTCTTAGAGATGCATTACTATGATGATTTGGTTCAAGCCCTCCAACAAGGCCAAAAGCACATTAACATCGATTTCCATCATCTCGCGGGTTTTCATATTGACCTAGCACAACACATGCTTGAACAACCTGAAGAACTTCTTAAAACTGCAGAGCTTGCAATTGAGCGACTTAACCTTTCAGGAGATACCAAACAGTTTTTTTTACGAGTAAAACATTTACCAGCCTCCCAACATATTATTATTCGAAACATTCGAAGTAAACATATTGGTAAATTTATACAAGTAGAAGGAGTTATCAGACAGAAAGGAGACGTACGACCACAAGTAACAAGTGCAAAATTTGAATGTCCAAGCTGTGGAAATGTTATGAACATCGTACAACTTGACCACAAAAAATTTCTTGAACCAACACAATGTAGCTGTGGAAGAAAAGGAGGATTTCGACTTCTTTCAAAAGAACTCGTCGATGTTCAGAAATTAGTACTTGAAGAAGCAACAGAAAATTTAGATGGTGGTGAACAACCAAAACGATTCAATCTTATGCTTCGTCACGACCTTGTCAGTCCAATTAGCGAGAAAAAAACAAACCCAGGAAGTAAAATACTAGTTACTGGTGTTGTCAACGAAATTCCTATTAATCTTTACTCCGGTGCAAAAAGTGTAGAGTTTGATCTCATTCTTGAAGGAAATTTTATTTTACCCATTCAAGAAGAATTTTCTTCCGTAAAAATATCACAAGAAGAAGAAAAAGAAATAAAAGAATTCTCTCAAAATTCACCATTCAAACGTTTGGTTGCAAGCTTTGCACCTACTATTTATGGGTATGAACGGATTAAAGAATCATTAATTCTGCAACTCTTAGGAGGAGTGATTAAACCCAGAAGCGACGGAGTCCGAACACGAGGAGATATTCATGTACTTCTTATTGGGGATCCTGGTGCAGCAAAATCGCAGCTTCTGAAGCGAGTAAGTAAAATTGCTCCAAAGTCACGCTTTGTCTCTGGGAAAGGAGCGAGTGGAGCAGGTTTAACAGCAAGTGTTGTTAAAGATGAATTCTTGAAAGGATGGGCTTTAGAAGCAGGAGCACTTGTCCTTGCTAATCAAGGAATTGCTTGTATTGATGAGCTTGATAAAATGAGTGATGAAGATAGAAGTGCAATGCACGAAGCACTTGAACAACAAACCATCACTATTAGTAAAGCAAATATTCAAGCAACACTACGTTCCGAAACCACAGTCCTTGCAGCAGCGAACCCAAAATTTGGACGTTTTGACCCTTACGAAATGCTTGCGAAACAAATTAATTTACCACCAGCACTAATTAGTCGATTTGATTTAATTTTTGCTGTTCGAGATATTCCTGATAAAGAAAAAGATGATAAAATTGCAGAATTTATTTTACGACTCCACCAAGATGTTACCCGAGCAGACAATGTTGAGCTTAATACAGATTTCATAAAGAAATATATCGCTTACGCCAAAAAAAACTGCATACCAAAACTTACTGATGAAGCGCTTGAAGAAATAAAAACATATTATGTAAAAATTCGAAACATGGGTAATGAAGGGGAAAGCGGTATTAAAGCTGTACCAATTACTGCTCGTCAACTCGAAGCATTAGTCCGTCTTACGGAAGCAAGTGCACGAACACGACTCAGTCCAAAAGCAACAAAGGACGATGCAAAAAAAGCAATTGAATTACTGCATTATACCTTAGGACAAATAGGTCTTGATCCAGACACAGGTAAATTTGATATTGATCGTATCACTACAGGAGTCACTGCAAGCCAACGAAATCACATTGCAATTGTTCGAGAAGTAATTAACACACTTGCTCAAAGCGGCGACCTTATTCCAGAAGAAGATATTCTTAGAGAGTGTGAATTGAAAGGTCTTGAAGAAACAAAAACTGAAGAAGTGTTGATGAAGTTAAGTAGAAGCGGGGATATCTTCGCTCCAAAGAGAGGATTCTATTCTAAAACAAGGTAACTATGGCAACAATTACTCGAGCAACTGCAAAAATATGTCCTCTCAAACTACTTACCACAAGTGAGTATGTTGTGCAAGAAGGATGGCAGCCAAATTATGTAAAAATAGGAAAAGAACGTATTAGTCGAGTAAATATTATAGGCATTGTTGTTCAAAAAATATCAGGACAATCTTTTGTCGTAGATGATGGTACAAGTAGTATTCGTGTGGTAGATTTTTCTGGTAGTACTACTGTTGCTAGCTTAGAAATAGGAGATCCTGTACTTGTCATAGGACGACCAAGAAAAGCGGAAGAAGAACTATTTATTGCAAGTGAAATTATTAGATCACAACAATTACAAACAGAAAGTCATTGGCTTGAAGAGCGACAAAAATTTCTGCAAAATTATACTGTAGAGCAAAGCACTCCTGAACAAGAAAATGCACCCTCCGTAGCAGTTCAACTCACAGGAGATGATGTAGTAGATTTCATTCGAAAAAAAGATACAGGTACGGGCTGTGAAACTGAAGAAGTACTAAGTTACT
>CAZHNR010000063.1:0-6472 GCA_964534065.1 uncultured Methanosarcinales archaeon | reverse complement strand
ACGAAAAAAAATCGGAACTGATTTGTATCAAACTTTATAAATAATCTCTTCTCATAGCAGTGTATGAGTGGTGAGGAGACAGCTGACAGTGAAGCAGCAAAGAACGAGAAGTCTAAGTTAGGCTACGCAGCAATTCTTTTGATTACTATCAATTCCATTATGGGAACAGGTATTTTCTTTCTGCCTGCTGTTGGAGCTCGTGAAGCGGGTTTGTGGAGTATCGTCTCTTGGATTGTTATGGGTCTTGTTGGTATTTATTTTGCTTCTATTTTTGGAGAGTTAGTCTCTCGTTATCCTCGAGAAGGTGGGGTTTATGAGTATGCAAAAGAAGCATTTGGTCAGTTTCCAAGCTTTCTTCTTGGGTGGATGTCTCTTATTGCTGCCTATGTAACGATAGCTATGCTTATTGTGGGTGCAATTCGTTATGTTGGTCCTATTCTTTCAAACACGGCTATTATTATTATCAGTATCATATTTATTATTTTGTTCAACCTCATGGCCTTTGCAGGCTTAAAGACAGGGGCTTTTATGTTGGTGACTTTCGCGTTCATCACCTTGACGGCATTATTTGGAATTATGGTTCCTGCTTTCATGGATTTTAATATTGCGAACTTATCGAATTGGTCAAGTCATCCTGCTTTTTTTCAGGCGGATAGCTTTGCTTTCTTTGGTGTTATTTTTGTCACTATATTTTACATTGCAGAAACTTTTTTCGGTTGGGAGACAACAACATTTCTGGCTGAACAAGTAAGGAATCCTCGAAAGGTCATGCCAAAGGTGTTAATAATTGGGACGGTAATTATCACTGTTATTGTGCTGTTATTTGTTGTGGCTTCTATGTCTACTATTCATTTCTCGGTATTTGGACAATCGACCACACCTCTCTCTGATTTAGCAACGAGTCTATACGGAGCAGAAATTGGTTCGTACTTTGCTATACTTGTTTATTTGGCAATTATTGGAAGTGTTGCTGGTTGGATTGTAGCAGCGCCAAATCTCGTGGTAGCTCTTGCAAAAGATAAGATGTTTCTTGCACAGTTAGCTGATAAACATCCTAAGCGAAAGACTCCGTATAAAGCAATTATTTTCCAGACGCTAGTATGTTCCTTTCTCGTTTTTGTCGGAGCAGGAAACTACGAGTCTCTCTTGCATTTACTGGTACCTCTTGTATTGATACTGTATGCGGCAGTTGTTGTGAGTCTTATTGTTATTAGAAAAAAATATCCGTATGCGCCAACACAATACCGTGCACCGGGAGGGAAATTTGGTCCTTATGTCTTAGTTTTTGTTTCTTTAGCTTTGATAATTTACTGGGCAGTCACTGCAAGCTACGCTGTCTCCACCTTAAAACTTATTTTTTCCTTCATCTTCTTTTCCATACCTATTTATCTCTTGCTTATTGTGTATTACAATCCTGCAGCAACCATTCGCTTTCAGAACAAAACTGCAAAATTATTTTTGTTTCTGGAGCGTATTTTCTTTCCCCGGTGGATTGAAAAGGAGCTAATTGCAAATGCGATTGTTTCAGATAAGGTAGTACTGGAACTTGGCGCAAGCAGTGGTATTATGAGTCGTCGTATTCGTAAGAGCCGACCAAAGAAACATATCATTATAGAACAATCGGTGGGCCTGAAAAATATTCTTTCCTCGCGTATGAAAAACGAAATCAATGTACATGTATTGCACGATGAACACTTAACGTCACGAATTCATCCTTCGGTACTGTTTGTTGAGGAAGTATTTAGCTTTGGCATCCTTGGCAACTTACATGATGAGCAACGATACTTAAAACAATTAGCAAAAATTATTCCTGAGAATGGGAGAATTCATTTTTTTGATTATGTGGATATGTATAAGTTCATTCCAAATAAAGAAATCTTTAATGATTTAGATAGGCTAAAGGCTCTTTTCAGGGAAGCCGGTTTTGCAGTAACGATAAAGAAACATAAGGGTTGGCTATGGAATTATCTTATTATTGATGGTATTCGCACACGGCATACTGATAGCGTCTATATTTAACGTAAGATTTATATCGATGCTTTGTTTTTTCTCTTTTGATGAAAAGCCTATGGTTCTGGACAAAAGAAGATAGCGTTCGCTTACAAGAAGCGGAGCATTTACATGAAGTATTGCCAATTGCACAAGAGGTAACGCGTCGAATTTATGAGCAGACTGGCTCCTTGCCTTGGATGGTATCTGGGCCTATTAATCATGGTGGCAAACGAAATCGTCCAGAAAATCTTAAATTATTCAATCAAAGTATTTACAAATTGGATGGTATAGTTGATAGTCTTTTTAATCAAATTCCGATGGAACGTACGATAAGTAAGCTTTCAGTTCCACGCGAGTCTGGTCATGAACCTGATCCTGTTGGAGATATTTATTTACCCTTAATATCTAAGGGATACATTGGAGGTTTGTACGCATTATATAATTCTCTCACCTCCTACGGCGCGCGCCGAGAACAAGAAACTGCGAAGAAAAACTCTGTTCCTGTAGTTCCATTACGGCCTGATTTTGAACTTGATGGTTATCCTGAACTTACTGCAGAAGCTTACATGAAGCATCGTTGCTAAGAAGTGCTAAAAATAATCACTATTATTCACTTCCTCTGAAAGTTTAAAAACTCTGCTAGCTTACATTTTTCTATGAACGCTTTTGAAAATGCACAAAAACAATTAGAGTCAGCAAAAATTGCTGCTAAGTATACTGATAATCAACTTGCTTTTCTTGCTCATCCAAAAAGAGCAGTCCACGTTTCCTTTCCTGTAAAAATGGATGACGGAACAACTCGTTTCTTTCAAGGATTTCGTATGTTGTACAATGATCTTCGAGGTCCTGGTAAAGGAGGTATTCGCTTCCATCACCATGTCGATGAACATGAAGTAAAGGCCTTAAGTTTCTGGATGACGATTAAAAATGCAGTACTTGACCTTCCTTTGGGCGGAGGAAAAGGTGGTGTGATTATTAATCCAAAAGAACATTCGCAAACTGAACTGGAACGAGTTTCCAGAGGATTTATTCGAGCGTTACATGGCGTTCTTGGTCCTGAAATTGACGTTCCTGCACCTGATGTCTATACCAACCCGCAAGTTATGGCCTGGATGGTAGATGAATATGAAACAATTACTGGTAAGCATGCTCCTGGTCTCATTACTGGTAAGCCTATAGAACTTGGTGGAAGTCAGGCAAGAGGTTATTCAACTGCGCAAGGTGGTGCCTACGTGCTCAAGGATGTTGCTGAAGAGTATAATCTTGATCCTTTCAAAACACGTGTTGTTATTCAAGGCTTTGGAAATGCAGGAATGCATATGGCAAGAATACTTCGCGAATGGAATTACAAAATAATTGCTATCTCTGATTCTTCCACTGCACTCTATGACGAGCAGGGAATCAATATTGATAAAGCAATTTCTCACAAACAGACAAAAAGAAGTCTTAAAGGTTTTGGTACGAAAGAAATTACTAATGATGCACTGCTCGCTCTTGACTGTGAAATACTTGTTCCTGCCGCGCTTGAAAATGCAATCACGAAAGAGAATGCAAATGCAGTGCAGGCTAAGTTTCTCATTGAACTTGCAAATGGTCCTGTTACTCCTGAAGCTGATGAAATTTTAAATAAGAAAGGTGTTATTGTTATTCCTGATGTACTTGCAAATGCAGGTGGGGTAACGGTGTCTTATTTTGAATGGGTACAAAATAATCAGGGATATTATTGGACTGAAGAAACAGTCTTAGAAGAGTTAGAAAAACGTATGCATAAGAGTTTCAAAGATATTTTCCAGTTAGTAAAGGATAATGATGTCTCTTGGAGAACTGCTGCTTTCATGCTCGCATTGCAACGTCTTGTAGTTGTTAATAATCTTCGTGGTCACGGAGAATAATTTTATTTTTTTATGATTTCTCTTATACCAAAACGCTTGCGTGAACTTGAAGAACTAGACAGAAGCAGAGAAGTTGCTCACTTACGTCGTAAGGAGTGGCCAAAAGATTTTCCAGTTGAACAAGCATTGTGGCAAGTACCTCAAGCTACAGGTAGCGTCTTACAACGATTGGTAGAAAAGAAACAACCAGAAACAATTCTTGAATTAGGCACGAGTGCTGGATACTCGACACTACTGATGCTAGCAGTTGCGCCAAAAGCGCACATACATACTGTCGAGTTTTCCCCGCAACGAGGAGCATTAGCTACGCAGTCATTTGAACAAACAAAAACGACGCAACAAGTAACACAGTACCGTGAAAGAATTGCACCTGTACTTGATCGCTGGAATATTCCTTTGGATTTTGT
The DNA here is from genome assembly GCA_964534065.1 of uncultured Methanosarcinales archaeon. Classification (GTDB taxonomy): domain Archaea; phylum Nanobdellota; class Nanobdellia; order Woesearchaeales; family SKGA01; genus SKGA01. The sequence continues at coordinate 2,181 of CAZHNR010000063.1, read as the reverse complement.
TTTTATCGACGCAAATAAACCTGAGTATAAATCTATATTTCTTCGTCTAATTCCTTTTCTCAAGAAAGATGCAATAGTGATGGTTGACAATATGCTTGATGATAGGGAAAAAACTGATCCTCTCCTTATGTATGTGAAGAAGCATCATACATATGACTTTCTTGCAATTGATAATGGTGTGTTGATTATTTATCTGTAATTATTTTCTCTTCACATTTGCAAAAATTGCAAAGGGTGAACGGAACCGTCGAGTAGTTGATTTGAATTTTCCTTTATTGACTTTTCTTACATCTTCTATGGTGTAGAATGCTTTTGGATTTGTGGCCAGAAGAATCGCAGTGTAAGCTGCAATATCTCTGCTGTGAATGACACTAAAAATAATTTTACTTTTTGTATCCTTTGCATTTGCTCCTGCAATAGTGACTCCGTATCCGGCAGCTCGAAGTTGCTTGATGAGTTTTGTCGCATCACGACGAGTAATAATACGAATAATAACTCTTCCCACAGAAAGTTTTTCTGAGATATACATTCCTAAATACGTTCCTAATCCGTATCCTGCAGCGTAGGCGATATACCAGACCGGGTTACTGATAGTGCTAAATAATTGCTTGATGATAATAAGCCACAAAAGTACCTCAAAAAATCCTGTGCACGCAGCGAGTTGTTTCTCACCTCTTGCTGTAAACACAACACGAATGGTTGAGAGACTCACGTCAAAAAGACGAGCGATAATAATAAGCAAAGGCATAATCACCCAGTTAAAAACTTCTGTTGTCATAAATGTTTCAAGTGTCATAGTAGTTGCCCAGAAAATTTCTGATGTTATTTAAAGGTAAGCTTTATATAAGTAGACGGTTTGGTTCATTTGGGGAAACCAATTATGGAAGAAATCTATATTAACCAATCGGTTGCGATTCTTTGTGATGGAAATAATATCGAAAGATCCATTCAAGAACGTACAGGAAAACCCACGACAATGATTAATTTCGATGTATTTATTCCGAAATTGCTCGATGGTCGGGGATTGAACCGGTTTATCTATTTCCGTGAAGGAAAACATATTTCTGACAAATTAGCAGAACGACTCTACACTAATTTTTATGGTTCAGTTGTTCCTTGTCATAAATCTGCAGATATTCCGCTAACGATAAAAGCAACGCAACTTTCAAGTAAAGTTGATACTATCATCATCTTATCAGGTGACAGTGACTATGTTGATTTAGTCAAACATCTGAAAAATGATGGTGTCCGCGTCGAGATAGCGGCAGTAAAAGAAACTACTTCCCGTCATCTTCTCGAGGTAGTCGATTATTTCCATCCAATCAAGGATGAAGATGTCTTTACCTATTCTGGAAGTGGAAGAAGAAAACAACCTAAAAAATGATAACAGTAAGTGATATTTTAGCACGTGTTGAAACTCTTGCGCTTACCTATGGTCCGAAAGTTTTAGGCGCAATTATTGTGCTTATACTTGGTTTAATTATTATTGGTGTAGTGAAAAGAACCTTGCGTCGACGTTTGAAACGTTCTCGTCGGGAAGTAGCATTACAACATTTCTTAGTAAGTCTTGTAGGTATTGGATTAACAGTTCTGCTCTTAGTGACTGTAGCAGGAATGATTGGCATAGCAACGACAAGTTTTATCGCACTTTTAGGTGCGGCAGGATTAGCTGTTGGTCTCGCTTTGCAGGGGAGTCTTGCAAATTTTGCTGGTGGAGTACTCATTCTTTTCTTGAAACCTTTCAAGATTGGTCATGTTGTTGAAGCCAAAGGAGTGACTGGAGTTGTCGAAAAAATTGAGATATTCTATACCCATATTCGAAAGTTCGATAATGTTTTGGTTATTATTCCTAATGGAGAGCTTTCTAATGATCAAATCACAAACTATAGTCGACTTGAACGACGCCGTGCAGACATTACTATTGGAGTGAGCTACGACGATGATATTAGAAAAGTGGCAAAAGTTCTTAATGATATTATTGCAAGTGACAAACGTATCTTAAAAGATCCTGAACCTTTTGTTCGTATGACTGAACTTGGCGACAGCAGTGTCAATTTTTCAGTAAGAATTTGGGCTGAAATGGATGACTTCTGGCCTATGCATCATGACTTCATGGAAACTGTGAAACTACGATTCGATAAAGAAAAGATTAGCTTCCCGTTCCCGCAAATGGCTGTTCAC
>CAZHNR010000062.1:0-6514 GCA_964534065.1 uncultured Methanosarcinales archaeon | reverse complement strand
GATGAAATCCTACTTGAGAAAGCAATCCAAAAAAAGAATAATCAGCTTGAAATAGGAGAAGCTCCAGTAATTCTTATTTGTACAAAGAATTAATAATGACGCCAATCAATTTGATAATTCATAACATTAAACTCTGCAAATTTATTAATATTATTATCAGAAATACCTGAAAAATACTTGAATATTTCCATTGTTTGCAAATTAGCAATAGTTCCTGCAACAGGACCTAAATTACCACCTTCTTGAATGTCTTTAATCTTTTCAAAATTTGCTAAAGGATCGTTATCACGTTGAAATTTAAGAAAATCATCTAAAGTTTTCGTAATTCCAGGAATAATCAAAGGTCCTATCATACCAATATGAAGATTATAACCACCAGCAACAATATAAGGAATATTATTTTTATTTGCATAAGCGTCAAGCCATTGGCTTGTTTGTTGAACTGAAGGAGAATCCATGCAATTAATAATTAAATCGTAGTTTTCCAAAATAGAATTAAAATCAGTTGAAGAATTAATTCTTAAATCATAAGAAAATATTTTCTTATTCTTAAACCGTTCAGTAAAAACATCTGTTTTTTTTCTGTTTAAGTCATCCAAAGAAAAGAACTGACGATTAAGATTAGTTTCATCAACAATATCATCATCTAAAAAACCTAAAGTTCCAATTCCGATCTGATTACAACCATTCGCAATCCAACTTCCAACACCGCCAAGACCCAAAATAAGAACCGAGGAATTATTAATTTTTTTCTGAATGGTAATAGTTTCATCCCAAGAAGAAGTATATTCATCAATAAAAAGTAATTGTCTATCTAAAGCAATCTTCTTTTCAGGACGTACTCTAATAATGCCTTCTTTTTCAAGAGAAGAAATTGCTTGAGAGATAACTTCAGAAGAGTAACGAGATTCTAAACGAGAATATATTTTATCCAAAGGAATAAAATCGGTTAATTCAGAAATTAAATCAGTAACAAGATTATCAACTGAAAAACGTTTAACATTTCTGCTTGAAGTAAAAATAAATTGATATATAGAATTAGACTCTTTAACAATTGCTAAAGACTCTTTTAAACCAATATAACTCATTCTGAAAACCTTGCGCCAGGAGAAGGTTCTAAACATTCACGCCCCTTATCATCAATTACCAAAATATACTTTTCATCAGGAAAATTCTTCCTTATAAGACCGTCTTTTCTTAAATGCCAAGCGCCAACAACAACTAAAACTAAAACTAAACTTGATTCGTGCAAATTTTTAAGTAAAGAAATATGAAATTTTTCTCGCTCTAAAAGTATCGAGTTAACAAGAAGTTCGTCTTCAGAAGAAAAAGAATTATTATGTATTTTTTTAATAAGATCATCTGAAAGACCAAAATTCTCCATATCAAAACCTTTTAAAGAAATTGAAGAACATAACTGAATAAGTTCTTTATTTTCTTGAAATAAATTCGAATTCTTATCTAAAGATGAAACATCTTGAATATGCTGTAGTTGTTCATGATATACTAAACGAGGGGAATAGTTTCCAAGCACTCGACGTAACATAGAAATATCATCTAAAAAACCATGAGTATGTGCTAAAAAAAGAAAAGAAGACATGATCACATCCAATATTTAATACTAGTTCCACCTTTGAAATTAGATTCATCTAATTTTTTAAAACCGGAATAAGCAAGTTCTTGAACAGGTGTAACAGGCAAATCAACCAAAGGTTTCTTTTCTGTAGTGTACGTTAAAGTTATTTTTTCTAAACTCATAATATATTTCTCCAAGCAATATGCTTAGTATACTCATTAAATCAAAGAAATATAAAACTGCGGTGAAAAAAATCGGAAAAATCAACTTATAGGATGAATTATCCGGAAATTATTCGAGAAGAGTTCTAGAAAAAATTAAGAAAGGAGTAGATAAAAAAGAAATAAAAATAAAAAATTCTTAGTAGACACGAACATTATTCTGCGTATTCCCAGTTGTATAGAGTTCAAAGTCATTAAAGGTTGCAGCTAAGCAACAAGTCTCGTCATACGCAATAAGGCTTCCTGGAACATCTTCATTAGCTACACAGTTCGCATTGTACTGATTAAAGTAGCCATCGTTCTCCACTGTAGTAATGTCTGCACAAGCCACAGTACCTGCTTGACCTGAAGCGCAAAGAGCTTCTTCTACAACACAAAATCCGTACTCAGTATTATATTCAAACCCGTTAGGACACCAATAATCACCAAAGTTTTGTGTATTTTCATCATCCATACAAACAACAGGACCTAAATTCATTTGTGCTGTATGACCGTTTGGAACGCAATATTGTGTTCCTGCTTCTGGAGTAATGGTTATTGTTTGACAGAATTCTTCAGCAGGTTCTTCTACTTGTTCGTAGAGAATAGTTTCCATTAAAAATTCCCCTGCATTGTTCACAGCAGCTTCAACTTCAGCAGGATCTGCTTCTACGAATCGTAAATCAGAATTAGCAAATACTGGTGTTGAGAATGGACAAAATGGACTGCCATCTAAAGTCATTCCTTGACAAAAGCCTTGGAACGGACCAACTAAATCATCCTTAAAGACAAAAGGATTCATTCCTCCTTGAGGAGCAAATGCAGGAATTGCATCAAAAGCAACAATTTGAGTTACTTCTTCAACACAGCTATCTTCAATTTCACAGTAAGCGCCATGATACACTTCATGTTCTTCACAAGTATAACTAGCACAAAGCAATTTACAATTATCAAGACCCGAGGTTGAACTTTGTTCTTCACATAAAGAGACACAAGCAGTGGATGGACCATTTTGTGTTTCAATTTCAGTTCCTGAATCTTCGTCAAATATTGGATTACAAATAGTAATAGTGCTTACTTCACAGTTTGTCGTGTCTGTAATGTCACAGCTTGTATCTAAAGTTTCATGAGTAAGTTCATAGACTGAATCTGCAACAAATCCTTTTGAAATAACTTTTCTTGGATATCCTGAATTAGGTAAGGCAACGCCATCTATTTCAGTAAGTACACCTGTACTTGCAAGAAGATTTGTAGAGAAGACATCAGGTTCACAACTTGTTTCTGTATAAGGTGCAAGATATTCACCGTCAATAACGCAATTTGGATCTTCGCCTTGAGCAACACACCATTCAACAGAAGGTGCAGGATCTAAGGAATAATCAAATGTTGATTCGGAAATAAAACAACCGTTCAAAAATTCATCAGGTTCACTTGTTGGAGATTGACATAATGGATAATTCGCGTCACCAATACGGTCCGCAGTGCAACAATACAAGTTTTCATCTTCTAGGTTGCTATCCCATAAATTCATAGTTGCTTCAATTTCTGCAGGAGTATTTCCTTGAATTCGGACGAATGCTGGCGGTGCTCGAGTAATATCTGGACAAGCATCAGCTAAGACTAAGTCTCCATTACTAATACGGTAGTCTTGTCCATCGTCAGGTGCACATAGTGAAGCTGTTGTTGTGCTACCGTCACATGCAATATTTACTGTTCGTTCGTTGTTATCATCACCGCAACATTCAAGTTTCGTTTTTGATAAATCATACTCTCCAGGTGGAGTAGTGAACGATACCCCAGCATCAATTCTTGATTGTGTTATTGTATGGCCGGCAGTTAACCATTCATGACCTAACACTTCACAAACTAAAGGATGCGTATCTGCATCTAACCATTTATTTTCCTCACCTGAGATAATAAAATAAGGATATGAAGCTAAAGCATCAAAACCAGGAGAACAAAGCACAGTTCCATCAGGATCTTCTCCTGATTTAGTCCATAAAGTACTAGGAGTTCTACAATACGCATCATTATTTTCTGCGACTTGCACATCTATATCTCCAACAGTTCCTCGAAGACATTCGTCACCTGCACAGCATCCTCCAAAATATTTTGGATTATATGACGGCGCATTCATATCTCGCGGATAATCATTAACTGCAGAGTTAGTTACAAGACCACCCTCAGGATACACGAAGTATTCTCCCGCTGGACAATCTACATACGTTTCTCGTGCATCATCATCATCTGCATCATATATTTGTCCACCGTAGGTAGCTTCATCCCAACCAGGAATATTTGCAGCGTCAAAAGGAATGATGCTCCAAAATAAGTCTTCTCGGTACCCTTCGCTACATTGCTCATTTTTTCCAGTAACATTTCCTACTACACTATAAAAGCCATCTAAATCATAATCTGCAAGGCAATTAATACTTATACTTACTGTAGAATTACCATCATCGTCATCATCAGGACACAGTTGTTGGCTTGCATTCATATCATCACAGTCAATTCGCGGTTCAACAACACTTGGAATCATAGCGTATCGTTGTGCACATAAATATCCATTATTGGAAGTTGTTTGTTCCCAACTGCAACCAGGAACATTACTACACTGCGAATCGCTCTGAATTTCTGAACAACTAGCTCCACCGCCTGCACAGTAATCCGCGCCATTATTAGTTTGACACATAGGTAATGAAGAGCATCCTGAATTAACATTTGAACACCAAGTATAACCACTCATATAATCAGGAAAATTTGAAGGTTGAGGAGTATAAGTAGGATTAGTTGATGCAACACATCCTAATTGTTGTCCACTGTTTAAGTTGGAGGGTAAATTAAAACCAGTGTAACTTTGGAAGGTTTCAGAACCTAACGTGGAACCACTCACTACTAAAGTAGCTGAACCGCCACCATAAGCCCAACTATATGCACCGCCAGTTAAACTAGTGCCTGAAACAGGCACAGGAATACAACCAGCATTATAACCTGCTTCCGTACAGCCCACATATTGAGTGCCTGAAGTACCTCCTGCTTGACCATTGTCCGTATAAATATTTCCACCTGCATGCCATAATTGCTCATTCCAACAGAACTGAGCGTCAGAAGTAGTGCTGAGTGCAGCATTGTCCCAAGAGCAGGAAGTAGTCGATTGTAATTCACATACGCCACCAGATAATGGGCATTCATTAACATCTAAAGTGCCACAAGTAAAACTTCCTCCAACGCACTCATTACTCACCGATGAACCAAAGGGTTCTACCCATTCGCAACCTACATCTGCATAGGAATTACACGTACCTTCTGAATTTATAACTGAACAACTTGGAGCTTCATCTCCCCCAGACCATTCACCGGAATTATCTGTAACACACTGTGCAGGAGCATCAATTCGACAAGTTCCGTCAGTTTCTGCAAACCACCTATCACAGTCAAAGAAAAATTCAGTATCATCATAGAGAGGATTAAATTCGCTTAGTTCTGCTAAGTCCATAGCAACTTGGGATCGTTCTTCAATATCATCTACACAAGTTGTGCTTCCTGGAGCGCTAAGGCTGCAACCAGCGACATCTTCACAAGTAAAAGCGGAAAGATCAGAACAATCAAAACTTCCTTCACAGTACGCTGCAGGCACAGTGCAACCGAGACCAAACCCATTCTCATTACAATCAATCGCGCCTTCACAGTATCCTGCAGGTGGATTGTTTACCCAATCAAAACTTGCAGCCTGACAAGAGTTTTGCGTATCAAAGGCATCTTCATAGAGAATATCTCCGTAAGGATCAATAACAGCTAAAGTGCTGTCTGGATATTGTTGAGAAATAGTCGTAGGGAAGGCAGAGTTCCAAGTATTACGTACAGGAATATAGTCTCGCGTGTTACACGCAGCTACAGGATCATCAGATAAACGAATAGGTTGAGGACCTTCCATTGCAAGAATATCATAACCTAAAATAAGGGTAAATCCCTCATCATTGTTTCCAAAACCATCTCCGTCCATATCAGGACGGCATTCTACTTCATACCAGTAGCCACCATCACAATTAAGATCATAACCTACGGCAGCACTTATTTCATAGGATGAGGAAACCCCTGGGTTCACAGTAGCATCATAATTATTACAATCATGATTCAAAGGCATTGCATCCATAGGGTCATAAGTAGATGGGTTATTTGAAGGAGGAATAAAATAAGAAACTATAGTATCTTGATCTTCAAACTGACCAGGCAAAGAAGGAAATGATACTCCTTCACATTCATCCTCACCGATACTACCAACACCACCTGAAGTTTGTATAGAAATCAGAGACCAAAAAATATCATCCTCTAATTCAGGGTAGCCATCACCATCATAGTCGGCTGCACAGAGACGATAACCATGAACTTCATCAGCTGCTACAGTAGTAGTTAATAAAAGAAGAGTTAGAACAAACAATAATAATATGGATAATTTTCTCACCATGCACACCTATAGCCAAATATCTGCAAAGATAATTTATAAATGTTTCTTCTCAAAGCAAGAATACGAAAGGAGAAACGAGAAAAACAATAAAGAAAAATTATCTCTTTTTAATGGGTTAACGAAGTTGACCTGCTAAAAAGCGTTTAACGCTTTTTAATAGATATGCGAAGCATATGCCAAAGAAGCTAACGCTTCTTGATAACGTAAAATGCATGATCCTGCTCAAACGGTGCAAGCTCTCTATAATCTACAACTGCATGATGTCGTTCAAGT
>CAZHNR010000061.1:0-6538 GCA_964534065.1 uncultured Methanosarcinales archaeon | reverse complement strand
CAAAAGCGGACTGGAATCCTTTTGGCATATACATAGATACAAAACTTGAAAAACCTTTTAAGAAAGGAGACGTTATAAAAGTCACCATTAAAGCAGTTGGGCGAGTACCAAGTGAAAAAATTGCCGTAGCAGAAAATAGAATTGTAACAGTAAGAAACTGCTATAAAGCAATCGGTACAAGTACGAAAGTAAAACTTATCCGTGATAAACACAATATATTCAACGCAATAGACATGAAAGGATGAATAACAACGAATGTAGTGAAAACATAAGTCGCATAAATGATGCTCTTGAACGAGGAGAATTTATTTGCTTCTTTTGTAACTGTAATATTTCTTATTCTGGCAGAGCCGAAAGTTATCTTGATGATGGAGATCGATTTATAGCAATCAAACAAGACAAAACAGTTATGATTCATCAGCCAGAAGGTGGCATGCCTATTAATTATGTGAAAGCGCCAGCAAGCTGTGAACTCCTCTACCAAGAAGAAGAAGGTGTCCCATTTATTCTTTTCCAAGCAACAAGCGGAGATGACGAAGTTGTCTGTGCAATTTCTGAAGTGTATGAAGTGTACACGCGAAGACTTATCGATGGACAGAAACAAGACCTTTCTGGTAAAGAAAGTGAGATGTCAGATATGATTCGAGATAATCCGGAATGTATTGGAAATGATTTTATCCCTCTTAGTCGTGAGGAACATACAAAATACGGATTCATTGATGTTTTTGGCCACCTTGGCGACGGTACCTTAGCCGTTGTTGAATGTAAACGCTACACGGCAGGACTTTCTGCAGTGAGTCAACTGCGACGCTATGTTGAGAAAATGCAAAAAGCAAAAGGTATAGAGAAAGTTATAGGAATTCTTGCAGCACCAGCAATCACGTCAAACGCGCAGCAAATGCTTGCAGATTGGGGATTTCGGTTTTGTGCTGTTGATCCACCAAAACAGAAAATGCGTAAACGACGCGAACAGAAAAAGATTGATCAGTTTTTTTCTTGAGAAAGTTCAAAAACATGCCAAGTAAAACCATCCTTTTCTTTCATATATTCTGTAACTTGAAGAGGAGAATTACTAACGTATTCACGTATTGGGAACACATTTGCAAAAGAACCCCAAGTAAAGTATGCTTTTCCTGAAGGAACGAGATAATCACTACAAGCATCAACATACTTTTTAGTTATGTTTTCCCCAGCACCAGCTGAATCCCAAACTGATTCAAGAATAGGAAGGTTTGCAAAAATATAATCAAAAGACCCAGTTATATTTTCAAATAAATCAGATTGTATAACTTCTATTATATTTTCTAAGTTATGATGAGTACTGTTTTCTTTTGTATTCAATATGGCTGCAGAGTCAATATCTGAAGCTAAAACAAATTTAGCCCCGCTTAATGCAGCATACAATGAAATAATTCCTGTCCCTGAACCAATATCAAGAACTTTTTTATCCCTTACATCAGGAAAATTTTCTATCAGAAATGATGTAGAATAAGTTATAGCTGGATCAGGTGTGAATATATCTTTATGTACTAAAATAAGTATTCCATTCACAGAAGTAATATACTCAGGATGGTCAAACAATTTATTCCAATCAGATTTTTCAGACATAGTTCAGATTAAAAAAAATAAAAAAAAAATTACTTACGAGAAGTTTTCTTTGAAGTCCGTTTTGCAGTAGTTTTAGACAAATTTTTCTTAGCCCGTTTAACTGCTCGGTTTCTTGCTGCTTGCTTCGTTTGACCTGCAGCTTGATTTTTGATTGTCGCTCGAGTTCTTCGAGTTGCAGCAGGTGCTTTTTTCTTAGAAGATTTCTTTGCCGTTCGCTTCTTAGCAACTTTTTTACGAGTAGACTTTTTTGCTACTTTCTTTGAAGATTTTTTTGTTGACTTCTTTGTACTACGTTTACTATTTGCAGTTTTTTTACGAGTAGATTTCTTTGCTGTTTTCTTGGAAGATTTTTTTGTAGAAGTTTTTCTAGCTACTTTCTTCTTCGTGGATTTCTTAGTTGCTTTTTTTGTTGATTTCTTAGCAGACTTTTTAGCAACTTTCTTAGCTGATTTTTTTCCTGTGACTCGTTTGGTTTTCTTTGTCAGACCACCATCAAGTTTTTCTTGAAGTTTTTCTAAATCTTCCCATTTACCAGCTTTTGCAAGCTTTGCTTGTTTTGGCCAAGAACTCGGGTTATGAAGTTGGAACCGTTCACCGCCTTTCTCAAGGATAAGTCGGAGCTCTGCTACTTTCGCTTTCGCAAGTGCATCAAATGTCTTGATTTTATTTTTCTCAAGCAGATTTCGAATTTGTGGACCAATACCTTCAATTTGTGAGAGATCATCTCGTGAAGATTTATTCACAATTTTTGTTACAGTTTTGGTTACTGTCTTTTTCTCAGCAGGTTTTGTAGTAGGAGCTACAACAATAGGTCTTGCTGGTGCTGCAACTGGCTTTTTTTGCGGAATGATTGCTGAAAGCAAAAAACCAACAGTAGCTGCAATAAAGAAGTATAAAATAATATTACCATACTGAGGACCAGCATACCAAGCCGCATAGACAAGGAATACAATAGTCGTACCAATAAATAGCCAACCATAAGTCTTTACAGACGGCGCAGTCTTTCGTCCTGCCGCGTTTTGGAATAAGAAGTATAATGCTACAAGAAAGAGCAAATACTTTGTTGATAAGAGTAACGTACTACCTGGAAAGAGAAGCATTCCGAAAAGTACCATGAATAATAAGTAGCTGATGCTGGCTAAAGGATGTCTCATGGAGGACATAAATAAACAGAGATTTATAAATGTTTTCATTACTTAGTAGTTATTACATGTTTCGAGTTTATAAATAACTTAAGTTTTATAAATGCAGTCAAGGTTTCCCTAGACATGGCAAATTGCAAGATCTGTGATGGAAAAATAGAAAAAACATTCATGGGAAAAATACTCGGAACTATAGTGTATGACCAAAAGCATAAACAACACTACGTTTGTCCTAATTGCCAAAAAGAACACAAAAACAATCTCAAAGAGAACATCTAAATGCCTCTGTAGCACAGCGGTAGTGCGTCTGCTTCGTAAGCAGAAGGTCGCGAGTTCAAATCTCGCCGGAGGCTTATTTTCACTCACTTCGCAATGCTTGAAAAACAAGTTTTCAGCAAACATTTACTTCTCAAGTCTTCAAATCTCGCCAGAGGCATTTATAGTTTTTCCCCATATTCACAGCATCTTCTTTGAAAAAAATTAGAATAAAGATAACTAAAGAAAATTACTCTTCTGTATCTAAAATAGAATTGTAAGTGATTAAACCATCTTCATCAATTTGCGTCGCAACTTCATCAAAGAACGTTTGACGTAAACGGTATTCTTCAATAACTGCTTCTTGATCAAAGGAAAGTTCTTCTTCTAAAAACATAGCGGTTGATGGATTCATCCTTTCAAGCACCGTAATAAATCGTTCAATATCACTCAAGCCAGAAACTGCTAAATTTCCTACGGTTTTCAATTGTGCTTTTTGCTCATCATTACCAAAGCCATCGTTGAGAATAATACGCAAATAAATGTCACTTGAAGTAACTGGCTGAATTCTTCGATTCACTGCTTGTACCTCTACAAGTGTATCTGCATGTCGTGTGACTATATCATAGACATTTTGTTCAATGGAAACATCATAACCTTGCTCGCCTAGGGTCTGTAAGTGAGCGCTCAATAATTCTCGAGTCAGTTCAAGTTCAACTGCTGGAACAAATGCCTCAGCCTGCGATATCAGAGTTCTTGCAGTAAATACAAATTCCTCAAAAACAATACTTTCCTGTTTTCCTTCCTTGATACAACCAGATTCTGTGCATGCAAACCCTTCTTCGCAGCCCACATCAACACAACAATTCTGTGCAGTTTCACCGCCATTAGCAATACCATCGCCGCAAGTAGCAGGAGCAAGTTCAACAGCAACCGACGGAGCACGTTCAGGTAAAGAAATAGTGATATTTGCCGATAAGAGAAGACCAACGAGCATTAACGCCAAAACACAAGCCTGCAATATAAGAAATAATTTTTGTTCTTGAATTAATGACTTGCTCACTGACTACACCCTCTTTTACTTTCAATACAGCCAAAGACGTTTATAAACCTTTCTTAGAAAGGGCTCCAAATAAGAACTTTCATGGTTTTGGCTTGTGCAACAAGGAACCAAGACCATGAATGAAACATATCGCTACGGACGTTGATATCCGAAGGCAACGGCCTATCAAACCAACAATTGCCAGGAAAATTCTAAGGTTCTAATCCAAAGGACTTCGTATCTTGGAGAAATTAGTTGTTGCAACATGAGTGTATATTTGAGTAGTTCGTACACTTTCATGACCTAAGAGTTGCTGAATTGTTCGAATGTCAGTGCCTGTCTCAAGCAAGTGCGTGGCAAAGGAGTGCCTAAGCGTGTGTGGAGTAACATGTTTTTGAATTTCAGCTCTTTTGGCCGCCTGCAATACTACTTGTTGAACACTTCTTGCTGAAAGCATTCCTTTTCGACCAGAAAATACATACAAACCAGGTACAGTCTTGCCGTAAGTGCGCAAATCCTTACGAACTTTATTACTCAACAAAGAGCTCCGGTCTTTCTTGCCTTTTGCTTGACGGATAAAAATAGACTTTCTCACCGTATCAATATCTTGCCAGCGAAGTGATCTTACTTCACTCAGACGCAGACCTGCTGAATACAATAAAGATATAATCAGTTTATGCTTTAGATTTACAGTCAGTTCAATCATTCGCTTCACTTCAGATTTACTGAGAACCACAGGTAATTTCTTTGGTTTCTTAGGCAACTCAACATCAACAAAAGATGTATTTTCAAGCTTCAAGTAAAACCGAATAGCTGCACTTGCAACCCGAATAGTATTTTCGCTGTGATCACTTAAGCGCAGAAAAAAAGTACGATAAGAACAATTCATCTCTAGAAACTTTTTGATAAAATACAAGTAAACCTTCACTGTTCGAGGGCTTGATTTCCTCAGTCGAAGTTCATCACGAACACGATTCAAAATAGCGATAATCTCAGAATCTTCCATTAAAACAATCCAAATGAAACTTCAAGATAAATTAGTACCTCACAAAATCGCAAGATTTACGAGATTAAACGAAACTTCGCTTCGCTTAATAGGTGTTAAACGTAATTTATTAAAAACAAAAATTTATTAAGAATATATCCATTCTTCTATTTATGGATAAATGGAAATATTTAGATGCTAAAGAATTCATCCCAGAATATGATTTGGGAAAAGCAAATCGGCTTGAAATATTTCTTAATGATAATTATGAACATATTAATGGAAGAAACAATAATTCTGTTGAACCAAATTTAGTCCATCAAGTTTTAATTCATAGTTATAAATCACCAAAAGATGATTTGCTGATTACTAGAAGAAGAGAAAGAAGATATCCTTTAAGTGATCATAACAATATGTCAATTAAGTACGATGAACTTATTCTTCAAAGTTCTAGACAAGAATCAATCGATCAATTTGTTGATGAATTGAAAGAAGAATTTTTGTAATTTTTGTTTTTAATAAACTTCTCCGTAAAATCAAAGATTTTACTACGACCACGCTACGCTCTCACTTCGTTCGGAACGTTTAACAAGGATTTAAATGTTCGCTCGTTGCACTTCACTCTCCCGAATTTTTCTTTCAGAAAAACTTCTCTAAACCCCTAATGTTATATTCAATTCAAAATTTGGCTAAAAATAGAAGGGTTTTGGAGTTTAAAGTAAATCATCTAAACTATCAGATTTCTTTCTCAAATGTCTTATTAGATTTATTCTATCTAGGAAAGTATAAACTTTTTTTCGATTTTCTTTTGATGAACCAAGTTTAACACCTGCATACGCAAGTGTAGATCCTACAAAATAACATGGAATGTCATACCAATCAAAAGTAGTTGAGCCATCAAGAAATGGAAAAAATTCATAAATTGTTAAAGAAGCTGGAACAGCAAGCGATGCTAACCTTTGAGTAGTTTTGCTTTTATTTGCTGTAGCTAATAATGCCCATGAAGTTATTACTCCAGGAAAAGCTAAATCAGAAAGATGACCAATAGCTGTATTGTAATCAACAGTTCCAGCTCTAACCATCTCTTGAACAAGTTCGTTTCCTATCCATACTGCATTATAACCTAATGTACTCAAACTAGCAATATTTTTATTTACTTCACCATATTCTTCAGCCATATAGATAAAATAAATCTTCAACATATAAATCTTTCAATTATAGTACTACTATGAAGTGTTTAATACTGTACCTCAAACCCTTGATTTTCTAAACTAATAGGACTTCGTTCCCTATACGCCAACTTTTGAACTCTGAACTTTTCCTTCGGAACGTTGCATTAAAATTCAGCCCTAACAGAGAGCATAACAGGAATTTAACGGTTCCGAAGTCTTGCAAGTTTCTCCACCCAAATCTCTTCGTGACTTATTTTAACCCCGATGTTATGTCTAATTTTATTTTTAGAAATTCATATAAATTCAAGATAATTCTCAAGTACTATGTACTTTA
>CAZHNR010000060.1:0-6648 GCA_964534065.1 uncultured Methanosarcinales archaeon | reverse complement strand
TTCTTGCATAAAAGCTCTTGCCGGAAATGATACGGAAGGTTCTGAGTTAAGTATTACTTTACACTCTTTACAGGTCATTAATCCTCTTAATGTATCTTTGCTGTATGATGACGAAAATACTATTGCCTCTCTTTTAGGAATAAATATTTCAGAGAAGACATTTACAAATAATATTACAACTTTTTTTATTAATTTCACTCCTGATGATGCAGATAGAGGAAACTACACGCTCAATTTTAGTTTGTCAGATAATGTAGGCTCACAGTCCAATGCAGTAGTCTCTTTCTTTGTAAACAACACGTTTGAGAGACCTCTTTTTGATAATGATGCGATGCACAGCGTTGTTAATCCTGTTGTGTTCAATAATTTTTTTGAGACCGTAACATTTACAAAATCTATTTACTTCTTTGACGACGACCTTCTTTACGGCGATGATGCTTTGAATTTTAGTTGGACATTTAATGGCGGTGATACGCTTTCAGGTTTTAATATCACCCAATTCAATGGAACTGAAGCAAGAATATCTTTTACCCCAACCAACGCACAGTCAGGAAGCTATAGCTTAAACATCACGGTGACTGACTCCTATAATTTGTCCACTACACAAACCGTGGCATTTACTATTGTTGATACTTCGGCGTTTCCAACTATTATACAAGTCCGTCCTTATGCAAATAGTTCGGGTCAGGTAAATGCGTCTTTGTCACCTATTCTACCTTCTCAAAATTCTAGCAATATTACAGTGTATGAAAATGAAACAGTTGTTTTTGACTTCCGAGCTGAAGATGGTGATAATCTTTCCATGACGGTTTCGTGGTATGTAAATGGTGAACTCAATAGTTCAATGGCATACAATGCAGCTTCTCCTGCGCATAGTTTTACTAAAGAATTTGGTTTCTTTGATGAAGGAAGTATGAATATTACTGCAGTCGTGAGTGACCAATTTAATGATAATTTTACTTGGTATGTTGACGTACGTAATACAAATAGACCTCCGCAGTTTGCAAATGCAGCTCGTAACTTAACAGGTTCTTCTGCTATTCAAGGCTCCTCTTCGGTACTCTTCGAAAATTTCTTTTTTCTTGACTCCAACTTGAACATTGTATTCTATGATCCTGATGATGATGTTGATGGCGATGGCCAGATTAATTTTGTTAATGAAACAAATAGTCTTGATTTCTCTATTAATACTTCAGGCACGTGCGACGAACTAGCTAATTTTGTATTTAGCAACAGTGATGACAATCTTTCTGTGACGCCAACTGGGTCAGGTAGTTGTACGACAAATTTTATTGCTACTGACGAATATAATTTGACGGTTTCTTCAAATACAGTGAATATTCAAGTTGTACAAACTGAAAGTTCTGCATCTTCCTCTTCCTCTACTTCCTCGCGGACACGCACGGTGACTGAAACAGTTACTATTCCTGTCGAGGATCCTGTGGATGATCCAACTGAATTCGACATTATTATTCCTGGCATCACACTCTTGTATGAAAACAATACAGCAGTTATCCCTATCACTATTAGAAATACTTGGTCTGATGAATTAAGAGGTATAACTCTCTCAGTGAACAGCACTGAAGAACAATTCTCTTATCGGTTTGACCAGCAATACATTGCGCTTCTTTTAGAAGATGAAGAGATTCGCACAAATCTTACAATATCGGGATTTCGTACGCTTTCACCTTTCTCATTTAATATAACTGCTTTTGTCGGTTCCTTGCAGTATGACGATTATGAAACCATTAATATTAATGCTTTAGAAAAGGGTCAGGAGGATCTTGAGGCAATCAAGTCTCGTCTTGGTTTTGCCAGAGATTTATTATCTGATAATCCTGAGTGTGGAGAATTACTTGAAGTACTCGAAGAAGCAGAAAAAAATCCTGAAGCTTCTAATTTGCAAATTATAAATAATGTTATTAACGGCTGTAAATATTTAATTGGTGATGCTAATAATCGTGCTGACGCATTCCCTAAATCATTTACGGGGAAGCTTAATTTATACGGGAAAACAGTAGTAGATTATAATCTTCTCTTTGTTGTACTTGGAGCACTTCTCGGAGTTTCATTGATAATTGGAGTAGTAGTACGCTTTACTATGAAAAAGATTTAGAAAATTATGGTTTTTTTTCTGGTGTTTTCTCCAGCGTATCGAGTACATCATCGAGCTTTTCTGGGCTGATTTCTTCATGAAGATTTGTATCAAGTTCTTCTTCAAGCACGAGCTCTTCATGTTCAGGAATGGGTTGGTTTTGCAGTTGGTAGTACAGTCCAAGAAGATCATTATAGAAAAGAACTTTGGCTTCCTCGCTAAGAAGTTCGTAGGTGATGATTGCTTGTTGGTACAGTTCTTGTTTTTCTTTACCTTCAGGTGTTTTTTTTATCTTTACAAGAAGATTTTGCAACACCGCTTGTTTTCCTTCTTCACTGGTTTCTGTTTCTTGAATTGGAGTTTTCTTTTTGTGAAAGAGTTGTTTAATTCGAGCGAACCATCCGAGTTCTTTTTTTTCTTGTACAAGTCGATCAAGAATAGTTTGTAATTCATCAAGCATAATTTTCAGTTCTTCCTGATTGTATTCGTTGCTTGTAAATTCCATAACTCCTACTTTTTTGATAAATGCAATTGTTTGTTCAAGATCTTTTTTTTCTAGATATGTTTTTTGCAGTTCATCAATCAGTTCTTCATGAGTAAATTCATAATCAAGTTTAAGTAGTTCTGCAAAAAATTCTTTTGAGAGTGTATATATCTCTTTATCACTAATATGGCCGCGTTGTTTGGCATGAGTTATTTTTTTATGCATACGTTGATGTAAATCTACCTCAGCCTCTTTTTTTTGCACCATAAGTACTGTTAACTGGAATTTTCTCGTTTTTAAAGGTTTTCATTACATTTCTCCTCTCAACACGACGTGTTTTTTGTTGTATCTTTTAAGGAGTGTCACAATGTATTTATATGATAAGTGTAAAATGTCTTTATATATGGTTGAAGGGTTTGTTGAGAGTAGTGTGAAGGAGCGTATTGAGGCTTTTTCGCAGCGCTTTAATGAAGCAAAAAAAGAGATTGGCAAAATTGTTGTCGGTCAAGAAGCGACAGTCAGTTTAATTCTTGAAGCACTTATTGCAAATGGTCACGTACTTCTTGAAGGAGTACCTGGAATTGGAAAAACTCTTTTAGTGCGTACGCTTTCCGCAATCATTGGTTGTTCGTATTCGCGTATTCAATTTACACCTGACTTGCTACCTACGGATATTGTTGGAGTAACCACGTATGAAGAAGGTAAAGGGTTTTTTACGGTTAAAGGTCCTATCTTTGCAAACTTTGTCTTAGGGGATGAGATTAATCGTTCTCCTCCAAAAGTACAGTCTGCTCTTTTAGAAGCGATGCAGGAACGACAAGTAACCATTGGTAAAGAGACGTTTTCATTACCATTTCCGTTCTTTGTTATGGCAACGCAAAATCCAGTAGAAAATTTAGGTACCTATCAACTCCCTGAAGCACAGTTAGATCGTTTCCTCTTCAAACTTCTTGTTGGGTATCCTCATATTGACGAAGAAGAAAAAATTCTTGAAAATAATATTACACTTCAAAAATTCGAAAAATTCAATCCAAAAGCTATTCTTTCCGATAATGATATTATCGAAGTACAAGAACTTGTGAAAGAAGTCTATGTGGATGAAAAAATTCGACATTATATTGTTAGACTCATTGATTCAACACGAAATCCCAAAGAGTATGATTTGGAAAAGTCAGAGAAATACGTTGGGTTTGGTGCTTCTCCTAGGGGAAGTATTGGTTTATTTATAGCTGCTAAAGCTCATGCGCTTGTTCGCGGAAGAACATATGTTACGCACAAAGATATCAAAGAGGTTGCGTTCCCTGTTCTCAGACACCGTATTCTCTTGAATTTTGAAGGACAAGCTGAAGGCATTAGTACTGAAGATATTGTTGATGAAATGCTCAAAAAAGTTCCTTTATTATGAGGTGCTGAGGTTAGCTGATGCCCGTTAAAGAATTACGTATAGAGTTCTCAAAAAAATATCCAAGTACAAAGATAGTTGGTAAAAGAGAATTATTATCCAGAGAGCTTGAAGGGAATTGGACAACAACGTTTAAAGGTCGTGGTCTAGAATTTACGGGGTACCGGACGTATACTTATACTGATGACGCTTCTTTTATTGACTGGCGTGCAAGTCTTCGCTCAAAGCAATTACTCGTTCGTGAATTTGAAGAGTTTCGAAACTTTAATGTAACTTTTCTTTTAGATGTGTCTAACTCGATGTTGTTTTCCTCAACAGAAAAATTTAAAGCTGAATTTGCAGCTGAGCTTGTCTATGCATTGAGCCGTGCAGCATCAAGTGCTGGCGAAGCTGTAGGCCTTTTTATGTTTACTGATAAGCTTATTCATACGATACCTCCTGGCTTTGGTCCGGGAATGAGAAAACGTTTTGAGCTAGCGCTTAGTGACAAAAATAATTACGGGGGCGTAAAAAATTTTAAAAAGTCAGTTCTGCAAACTAATTCCTTACTTGGACCTCGAAG
This sequence comes from uncultured Methanosarcinales archaeon, assembly GCA_964534065.1. Classification (GTDB taxonomy): domain Archaea; phylum Nanobdellota; class Nanobdellia; order Woesearchaeales; family SKGA01; genus SKGA01. Next base: position 2,105 of record CAZHNR010000060.1, on the reverse strand, counting down.
CATTGTAGTTGTTGTTTCAGACTTTTTAGGTATGGAAAAAAATTGGGAAACCTACTTGGGTATTATTGCTCAAAAGCACGATGTCATCGGTATTCAAGTTAAAGATGTGCGTGATCAAATACTTCCTCCGTCTGGGCAGTTTCAAATTCAAGATCCAAATACTGCACAGCAGCTCTACGTTGATATGAAACTTTTTGGCAAGGAGTATCAGAAACAATCAAAAGCTCATGAGGAGTATGTCACAGCGGTATTCAAGAAACTTGGCGGTAAAAGCTTAGTTATTGAGAACGGTGCAGATATGGGCAAATCGCTTGAAAAGTTTTTTAACTCGCAAGCAATGAAACAATAACATGGCAACAGTAGTTTTTTCGGATCCGGTCTTTTTATGGTTCTTACTACTGATACCTTTGCTTATTATAAGTCATTTTTTCTTTTTGCATCGCACACAAAAAAAAGCTATGCGTTTTGCGAATTTTGAAACATTGAAACGTATTGATGGCAAACGTCATCTCGTAAAAAATAGTGCTGTACTAGTTTTACGTGTGCTGGCCGTTTTGGTTCTGGTGCTTGCAATGGCTGATATGACTGTGTTTTATCCTGGTCAAAGAAATGACTTTGATTTTGTTATTGCTATGGATGTTTCACCTTCCATGGTGAATGAAGATGTCTCGCCAGATAGGTTAACTGCTGCTAAAATTCATGCTATTACTTTCCTTAACACGCTTGACTCAGTAACTGAAGTAGGTTTGGTGAGTTTCTCAGGGATTACATATGTGCGTCAGCAGTTATCTTCAAATCATGTAGATACGCGAGTTTCACTGAATTTACTTAATATTTCCCGTGTAAGTGGAACTGATATTGCAGGTGCAATTGTGTCTGGCACTAATTTACTTACTACATCTGAGCGTGGGCGAGCTATTCTTCTTTTTACTGATGGTGTAGATACGGCAGGGTCTTATATTGATGATTCGGTAGATCAGGCAATTGCCTACGCCTTAGAACATGAAGTGGTTATACATACAATTGGTTATGGAACTGAAGGAGCTCCAGTTGGTTATTTGCCAAACATTTATAATTTATCTTCATCTATTGACATTGAAACTTTGGAATATATTGCAGAGTCAACACAGGGTCAAGCATTTTTCCCTGCGACGAATCAAGAAGCTGATGTCTTCTTTACCAATATTGCAGGTCAATCCTCACAATCACAAATTCCTTTTTCTTTGAAGAACTGGGGTTTATTGATTGCAGTTGCTTTGCTTGGTATTGAGTGGTTTTTGATAAATTTGAGATTTCGGAGGGTGACGTAGTGCAAGACGGATTATGGTTGGGAAGTGTTGTTGTGGCAAGTTGGTTAGCTGCGCAAGGCTTAAAAATTATATTTCAGAATGGCACACCAGGAGAGCCTTGGTGGTGGCGCACAGGAGGATTTCCTAGCTCGCATACAGCACCCGCGTCTGCCTTAGCTTTAGGTATATTTTTGCTACAAGGAATAACTGTAACCTTTATATTTTCAGTTGTGTTTCTCGTGGCAATCATTCGTGATGCAGTAGGTGTGCGATACGCAACAGGTATTAACGCTGCAGTGCTCAAAGAGTTTTTGGCAAAAAATATTCTTGGCAAAAAAGTAATAATTGAAAAAGGGCATACGCTTATACAAACCATTGCAGGTCTTTTAGTAGGAGCGTCAGCAGCTCTGATCGGGTATTGGGTACTATGAAAGAATTATTTGCTGATCTTCCAAAAGTACCGTCTGCTGATTGGTTGGTGGACACTTGTTTTTTATACTGGATATTTATTAATCAACACGAGAAAAAATTTATTTCTTTTTGTGCCAAACATAACGTTGCCTTAAGTTCATTCACTATTGGAGAAATTCTTTATCATGCGCATGATGTGTCGCATCAATTCCGTGAACGTTTTCGCCACGCAATAAAGCATGGTCTTTTACTTTCCTGTATTGAAGTTCCTGTTAGTCCAGGAAACCCTGCTGATGAGATTGCCTACGTGCATGGTATCGACCCTGAATTAATTCAATTAGTTCCTGATCATAGTGATGCAGTGATTGCCGCCTTGGCGTATAAAATCAAAGCGAACATACTTAC
>CAZHNR010000059.1:0-7145 GCA_964534065.1 uncultured Methanosarcinales archaeon | reverse complement strand
ATAATTTGACTTACAACTGCACTACTGAGCAAAAAGGTAACTCCCATCATAATGAGTTCTCCTGGTTTCGATAAGAAGAATTTTTTAGGCTGATGTTTCAGTGTTTTGAAATCAATAATAAGTAGGTAAATAAATCGTACTGCAAGTGCTCCAAGAATAAGTGTTCCAATATGCCATCCTGTATCCCAAAAGAGCATAAAAACACTTACTGCTGCACCGCTAAGACCTACATAAAGGTATTTTTTCCATTTTGTGGAGGCATAAATACTTTCTGCAAAGAGCCAGACAACAAGAAGGGGAAAGAAAATGATGTAAGCATCTGTGTCAGAGAATCCTGCTGGTGTTCGTCGAAGAAGTGCTCCGTTTAATCCGAGTGCTATTCCTGCAACAAGTCCTGCGAGGTTTCCTGCGATTCGTCGTGCAACAAAAAATGCACAAACTATAGCAAGTCCAATAATAATTACAGGAAAGAAGAAAATACTTCGTTGTAAGTCCCAACCAGTGAACCAACTTGTTGCTTTGTGAAATTGCACCATAGCCCATGCGTGTGGACGCATAGTTTCAAACCGAGGCTCTCGACCATCTCGAAGTTCCATGTTGGGTTTACCATCAGTAATAGTTGTTCCTGGATGTCCATTATTGATATAGTTTTTTGCGTAGGAGTGAGCAACGTAAGGATCTATTGCTAAAAGATAGGTTTGACCGTTTTCATTTTGCAGTTGGCTTTTGAAATAGGCTGCAGTGGAATCAATTTGTGGTTGTATAGTTGCAGCGTTTGTTGCAAGCTCTTGTTCAAAACGTTCTTGAACAAACTGATTCCTTTGCTCGGCAGGCAAGTTTGGATATTGGTTTTGTACTTGTTGTTCAATACTTTGCCTGACTTGATTATAATAGGTGTCCTCAGCCCAGTCCGTTGTTCCTGGAAGCGTTGCCGGGTAAAGCCTGAAAAAAGTTCCAAGAAATATTGCGATAAGAAGAAAAGTGACTACAATTACTTTTTCGTTGGTGATAACTTTTTTGATTTTTTCCTTAGTTGATTGTTGTTTTTTTTCTCGTGTTGTATGTTGAACTTTTTTAGCTTTCCCCAATATGATCACCTAGTGAGCTTGGAAAACTTCTTATGGTTTATATAGTTTTTTACCTTGTATTCTAGCTATAAAGCCTTATATTGCCAAAACAAAGCTTTTTATAACAGTCTCTCGTGAGAACATTTACCTTGGTTGTTTCAGTTATTATGCCTGTAAGAAATGGTGAGCGATTTGTCGCTGAAGCTGTAGAAAGTATTCTGGAACAGACTTATACTGATTTTATCTTTATTATTATTGACGATGCTTCAACGGATGCTTCTGCAAAAATACTGCAGAGCTACGCAAAAAAAGACAAACGTATTTATTTGCATCGTAACCAACGCCCTCAAGGTATTGTTAAAACAAGAAATAAGGGTTTTAATCTCCTGCCAAAGGATACTACTTATATTGCTCTTTTTGACGCGGATGATATTTCGGCGCCAAACCGACTTGAAAGGCAAGTAGCTTTTCTTGATAAAAATCCTACTATTGGAGCTGTAGGCAGCGATATTCTCATTATTAACGAAAAGTCAGAACTCATTGCTTCCAGAACTTACCATCATCACCCAAAACAAATAGCTAAACATTTGTTGATACGTTCACCCTTTGCTCAACCTGCTGTATGTCTTCGAAAAGAAGTCTTAACAACTGTAGGCGTGTATACTTCTGAGAACGGTCATGATAGGGCTAGAGATTATGATTTATGGTTGCGTATTGCTCGAAAATATCCTTTAGCAAATATTGACGCATTTCTTCTTTCTTATAGAGTATCAGATCATCAAGGAAAAAAAACACATCTCAAAGAAACTATCCGTTCAACCTTGCAAGTAAAACGGAAATATCTCTTCAAAAGCCAGTACTTTCGCTGTATTGCAGTAGTAGTGTTTCTACTTGAATATATTCTTCTGTTATTTCCAAGCAAGTTCATTCTGTGGCTTTTTAAAAAACTGATGTACAAAAAGGTGAACAATGACAAGTAAACATGCAGCGTTTACAGATTTTGTCAGAGGTGGTGCAGCTAATTTTATAGCAATCAGTATTGGCTACGTACTTCTTTTTTTTTACAAAATTATTGTTGCCCGAACATTCTCACCAGCAGAATATGGTTTGCTTGAGATGGCGCTAACCATTGTTGGTGTGCTTGCTATTATAGGTGGAGCTGGATTTTACCAATCTTTTAGTAAGTTTATTCCTTTATACCAGAAAAGAAAATCTTTACAACAAGGTTTTCAGCACTACGTCTTTGCTGTGCAGTGCATCGTTGCAATAGCCTTAGGAATCATCTTATATATTTCTGCTCCTCTATTGACATCATTTTTCTCGTTTTCACCAGTATTTACTTTACTACTGAAAATTGTTGCTTTTGCTATTCCTTTGAAAGTATTCAGTAGGAGTATGGGATTTCTTTTTGCTTCCTTCAAACGTAATTTTATTGCACAGTCCGGGATACAAATTATGGAGAGCGCTGTCCTTCTCATAGGAAGTATCGCTATTGCTGTCTTGCACATTTCTTTGCCTGGTCTGGCTCTGCTTGTTGTACTTGCTTACGCTGCTGCAGCAATCTTTTATATTTTCCACTACAAAAAAATACGTGTACTAGCTCCTCCTAAGTATGAAATAAAAACATGGCTAAACTACTCTATTCCTTTACTCTTTGCAGGAGTTCTTGCCTTTATTCTCAATTGGACTGACAATTTTGTTATTGGAAGATATTTAACAGAAGCTCATGTAGGTTGGTACGGACTGGCCTTTAGTTTTGCTTTTTACTTATTTTTTATTACAAGTATATTCTCTCCTCTCATTCTGCCTGTACTTACCAGTCTATATCAAAAGAATAAAATATTATTTAATGAGATTCTCGCACGCGTTCGTTTCTGGGCTGGTACTTGTTCTTTTGTTATTGCTCTTTTTCTCATCGTGTTTGCGCAAACAATAATTGGAGTTATTTTTGGCCAAGAGTTTCTTCCTGCAGCTCTTCCTTTAGCAATACTTGCTTCTTTTTTTACTTGCGCAACATATCTTTACTTCTCTCAGTATGTTCTTTATTTAGAGAACAAAACGCAATATATTGCCTACACACAAGTGGTGGTTGTAGTACTTAATATTATTTTTAGCATTATCCTTGTACAATCCTATGGTATTGTAGGTGTAGCATTCAGTTCAGGTGCTTCCTTTCTTCTTCTTCGTTTGCTTTTGCATGTTCAAAGTGCTCGCATGCATGTGTTCACGCATCATCGACTACTTCTTTTCAAAGTTTTTGTAGCTGCTTCCGTCGCAGCCTTACTCTCTTTTATAGGGCTATGGTTAACCTCGTTAGAGCAAACTACTCTAGGTTTATTTCTTGCTTTCTTACTGTATGTTTTTGTTTTTCTTTTTGCACTGCGCTACGGAAAAATACTTTCACGAGAAGATATTGTTATACTTGAAGTTATAGAACAACACACAAATGTGCAATTTACAAAGGTTAAATTATGGTTAGAAAAAAACGTCTTGTCTCAATAATCATCCCGACACACAACAGGCTTACTACGTTGTTACGAGCTGTGAAATCAGCACTGAATCAAACATATCAACATATCGAGGTAATTATAGTTGATGACGCGTCAAAAATCTCACCAGAAAATGAGATACGTAAGCTCCAAGACCCTCGCATTCAGTTCTTTAGAATGGAGCGCAACGTCGGAGCTCCTGTAACGAGAAATTTCGGTATCAAACAAGCTAAAGGAGAGTATGTGAATTTTCTTGATGATGATGACTTATTACTGCCAAGAAAGATAGAATTACAACTTGAGCAGTTTGCGAAAAGTAAAATAAAAAATTTAGGTGTAGTAACTTGCGATGTGCTCTATCAACGAAGTGATATTTCTGGTGTGAAAAAGAACCGCAAAAAAGGAAACATCCAAAGAGATCTTTTACGAAGCTACTGCGTTTTTGGCACCGAGACTATGCTTATTAAACGCAAGTATCTTCTTCCTTTTGACAAGCGTCTGCAAAGTAATCAAGAGTATGACTTGGCAATTCGTTTAGCACGGCAATGTTCTTTTGATTACGTGGCGGAAGTCCTAACGAAAAAATATCAAACAGAGGGACAAATATCCTTTGATTTTGATAAAAAAATTGCAGGGACGCGCATGTTGTGGAAGCTACATAAAAAAGAATTTAAAGAGCACAAAATCCTTCTCTACAATTACTTTCGTTTTTCCTATTTGTTATGTAAGTATACTGTTGGTAAGTATATAGGAAAACGTATGTATTCTTTATTGCCGTAAAATAGCAAATCTTTAAGTAGATTTTATTCTTTAGGTGTACTATGTTCTCAAGCAAGACGCTCATTGTTGTGGCTAATCGATTTCCCACACAAGATGGTGCAGTAAAAAAAGGATATAATATTCTAACTTGGGTTGAGATGATGCGCACTTCCTTTAAGCGTGTAATTGTTCTTATTCCAACACCTTTTTTCCCTCATCTGGCCTCATACCTCCCCTTTCCTGAAATCTACAAAGAACTTGCACAGGTAAAAAATTACAACTATGAAAATGTGCAAGTACACTATGTTCGCTTCTTCACCTTACCTATAAACACTTGGAGAAAAAAGAACGATATGTATGCAGCAAAAGCTCTAGAAAAATATGTACGTAAAAACAATATTTCTGGTGATATTATTCACGCTCATTTCACAAGTGTTGCAGGTCATACTGCGAGAGTAATCGCAACACAACTCAACCTTTCCTTTTATCTCACGCTTCGAGAAGATCACACTTGGTTACTTGAGGAAGAAAAAAATAATAAGCACCGGCAGTTATGGTCTTTGGCAAAAAAAATAACACGGGTTAATAATCAAGATGTTTCACTTCTTAAGAAATATAATAAGCAAGTGCGCAACATACCTAACCCTGTGGATACCTCGCTATTTCAACCACTTGATGTAACGACGTGCCGTAAAAAATTAGGCATTCCAACTGCCAAGAAAGTATTTCTTCACGTGGGTTATTACACTATTTCTCAGAAGAATCAAATCAACCTTATTCGAGCATTTCGTGAAGTACTTTTAACAAATCCTGACTCTTTGCTGTATCTTATAGGTGGAGGTCAAGATGCTGCCAAAATCAAACAGGAAATACATCGCCTCAAACTGCAAGAGAAGATTATTTTAGTTGGAGGTATTGCTCATGAAAAACTACCTCTTTGGATGAATGCTGCAGACGTTTTTGTCCTTCCAAGTTATAGTGAAAGTTTTGGCATTGTGCTCATTGAGGCCTTGGCCTGTACGACTCCTTGCGTTGCAACAGTAAATGGAGGTAGTGAAGAAATTATCTCTTCGGACCTTGGTATACTTATACAAGATCCTTGTGCTGTAGAAGAAATTTCATCAGCAATGAAACAAGCTCTTCAAAGAACTTGGAATAAGAAAAAGATACGTGCGCACATAGTGAAGACTTATGCCTTTGAACATGTAAGAAAAAAGTACCTTGAGGTATACGATGCATAGGCCTAATTTATTTATTGTAGGGGCTTCAAAAACTGCAACTACTGCTCTGCACGCCTACTTACAATCTCATCCTCAGGTGTTCATGTGTTCCCCTAAAGAACCAGGTTATTTTTGTAAAGATTTCAATGAGCAGCGTTACACGTTTCATAAAATACCTGTATATTACGCAAACAAAAAAAACTACTTGTCTTTATTTAATACAAAAGAAGAGTTTACGTACTATGGCGATGCGACACCAACGTATTTATCTTCTTCTCTTGCAGCAAAGAAAATATATGAATTTAATCCTCAAGCAAAAATTATTATTGGTATCAGATATATTCCTGATCTTTTATTTTCACTACACAAAGAACATTTGTTTAATCAAAATGAAACGGAAGTTTCTTTTCAAAAGGCGTTAGACTTGGAACCAGAAAGAAGAAAAGGAAAAAACCTTCTTTCTTCTGTGTTGTATCCGGCGAAGCTTTTTTATTCTCAAGAGATAGATTTCACAAAAAATATTAAACGTTTTTTGCAGTATTTTCCAGCAGAACAAATCCATGTTATGGTCTTTGAGCAATTTGTAAAAAATCCTGAACAGGAATATCGAAAGATACTGGAATTTTTAGATCTTCAACTAGTACTACCAAAAAGTTTTGTGACAGTAAATGAGAAAAAAGAAAGAAGATTTCCTCTCCTAACGAGATTTCTCGCTAGTCCTCATGGTCGTGTGAAAAAGCTGCTAAGAAAAATTTTGACTGAAAAGCTACAACAGAAAATATTGCTCAGACTCAAAAAAATTGATTACCGATTTAATGCCCGTAAACGAAACGAACATCTTCCCCCTCATCTCAAAAAAAATTTACATGAAAAATATGAGAAAGAAACGCATAGACTAAATAAACTCTTACATGACAACGGACTCATAGAAGTTGACTTACTAGACCTTTGGTCCTATCGATAATTATTCAAAATTAACGCGGTACGTAAGAATTCTTTTCCCATCAAAGGTACTGTCTTCTCGAACTTTCTCAAAACCTTCCATGCCTTTCCCTGCAAAGAAATAAAGCTTACTAAATGTAGATGCACTTAATCCGTGTTCGCCAATGACAAGGTGTGTTTCATTATCTTCTGTAGGTCCAATTGCAAGATTATAAGGGAAGACATTCTCTTCAAATATGTAGTCGTTCCAGGAAGCATTTTCCCATAAGGTGAGACTACCCATAGGATCACGAGTCAAAATAATTTGTTCTGAGCCTTGGTACGTAATAATTTCTAAGTGACTGTTTTCTGGCGCAGTTCTATTGATGACTGCTGTTTCGATATACATGCGTTTATCCTCTTTGCTATCAACAAGTATATGGAGAGGACAACGAATACTCGTACTTGTTTCGTCACAGCGAATGCTGTCTTGAAAGATGTAGCGAGGCCACGGTGCAATCCAAGTTTCTGCTTCTTTACTTGACCGCAGATTTTTTGCTTGTGTGGTTAATTGAGCATAGGTTTCTTGGTCAAGATCAAGTTGAGATACTTCGCCTGATTTTGTTTGTGCATAGAGTTGTGCTCTTGTAAAATTCCAAGCTCCAAAATGACCCCAAATAGTTGATAAG
>CAZHNR010000058.1:0-7263 GCA_964534065.1 uncultured Methanosarcinales archaeon | reverse complement strand
AAACGTAGAGTACAATACAAACTTGGCAATGTTATTCTTGACTTTGACAAACCTTTGGGAAGGTACGCTGCTGTTCCTGAATTTCTTGAAATTGAAGCTCCATCAGAACAAGAAGTTTTTGCAACGGCTGACAGCTTAGGTGTTGCACGAGATGCATGTCTTAATTGGTCTGGAAAAAAAGTACTCCAGCATTATGGTTTAGAGCGTTAGTAATCCTTATAAACAAGTTCCTCCTTTATCTTTTCTATGAAAGCAAGTGTTATTAAAGAAAAATTCTTATCCTTTTTTGAAGCGAAAGCACATAAGCGAATTGCTTCTGCTCCTCTTGTTCCAGAAAATGATCCGACAGTTTTATTCACGACAGCAGGCATGCATCCTTTAGTTCCTTTTTTGATGGGTGAACCTCATCCTTTAGGTAATCGTTTAACCAACGCACAGAAGTGTGTGCGCACCGGTGATATTGATGAAGTGGGAGATGCAAGTCACTTAACTTTTTTTGAAATGCTTGGGAATTGGTCTCTTGGAGATTATTTTAAAGAGGATGCGATTCAGTGGAGTTTTGAATTCTTAACACAAGAACTGGGTTTGAAAAAGGAATTGATGGCAGTCTCTGTATTTATTGGTGATGATGACGCTCCTTTCGATCAAGTTGCTCATGACAAATGGTTGCAGCTTGGTATGGATCCAAAACGAATTGCGCGTTTGCCAAAGAAACAAAACTGGTGGGGACCTGCAGGTGAGACTGGCCCTTGCGGTCCGGACACGGAAATGTTTTATTGGACGGGAAATCCTGATGAAGTGCCTGAAAGTTTTAATGATGATCATGAATTATGGGTTGAAATATGGAATGATGTCTTTATGCAGTATGACAAACAAAATGACGGAAGTTTCAAACCTTTAACGCAAAAAAATGTAGACACCGGAATGGGTCTTGAACGTATTGCAATGGTTATGCAAAGAAAAGATAATGTCTATGCAATTGACAGCATGCAGCCTGTCGTAGATAAAGTAAAAGAAGTTACGCAAACTGACAATGAAAAAAGCATTCGTATTCTCACTGATCATATACGTACTGCTGTGTTTATGCTTGCTGATGAACGAACGGTCCTACCGAGCAATGTTGATCAAGGCTATGTACTGCGAAAGATTATTCGCAGAAGTGTTCGTCATTTATTCTTACATAAAGTTGAAGATGTTTCCTCTTCACTCAAAGCTATTGCTCAAGTAGTTATTGAACAGTTCGCTGATGAGTATGCTGAGTTGCAGGAAAAGAAAGATTTCATTCTTGATGAACTTGTCAAAGAGTCAAACAAATTTATTACGACTATTGAAAAAAGTCTCAAGCTTGTCGATAAAAAAATGATAAGTGAGGCTATTGCCTATTTCGATAAAAAGCCTAAAAGCCATGAAGATACTTTGGAGTTGAGAAATACATTCAAGGAAACTGAAACAACAATCTCATTGTCTGGTAAATGGCTTTTTGATTTATTTCAAAGTCAAGGTCTCCCTCCTGAAATGGCAATCGAGGAGATTGCAGACTCCTATAATTGTATTATTGAGAATAAAGAGATGGCTCTCGATGAATTTGAGAAGCTCTTCATTGAACATCAAGAAATGTCTCGTGCGGGTGCTGAACAAAAATTTAAAGGAGGTCTTGCGGATGGTGGTGAAGCAACTACTAAATTACATACAGCAACGCATCTATTAAATGAGGCTTTAAGAAAAGTTATTTCTCCAGATATCAAGCAACGAGGAAGTAATATTACGCCTGAGCGTCTCCGCTTTGACTTTAATTTTGAGCGTAAACTCACGCCTGAAGAAATTGCAGCAGTTGAAGATGAAGTAAACGCGCAAATCAAGGCAGCGCTTCCCGTGACAAAAGAAAAAATGAAATTAGATGCAGCACTTGCTGCAGGAGCTCAGGCTGAGTTCGGTCAGAAATATCCTGAAGAAGTATGGGTGTATTCTATTGGAGAATTCTCCAAAGAGCTCTGTGGCGGTCCGCATGTGACAAACACTAAGGAATTAGGTACGTTCAGAATTAAAAAAGAACAATCCTCTGCTGCTGGCATTCGGCGAATTAAAGCAATTGTAGAGTAATTCCTGTACGGTGTAGTTCGCTACTGGGACGTAACAATTATAAATTCTTTCACGTTTTGCTCTTTTATGCAAGCAATTACGGACAGTGGCTTAGAACAACTATTATCCTCGAAGAAAATATTTTCTCATGTAGATGGTGTTCCATTAAAAGACTTTATCCAACCTGCAAGCCTTGATTTACCTATTGGTTCTGTTGCCTATGTTATGAAATCAAATGTTATTCCTTACGGAAGGAAAATTTCTGATGTGGTGAGTGAGTATATGCTTGACAAGATAAGTCTGGACAACGGAGCTGTTCTTAAACGGGGAGAAACATATTTTATTCCAGTTGGAAACTGTGATGTGCCTGCAAATATGAATGTGCGTATTAGTCCGAAGAGTTCTATTGGACGAACAGATTTACATGTGCGTGCGCTTGTTGATTTTTATGGTCGTATGGATGTTATTAATAGTGCTAAGAGAAGTCAGGTGTGGTTGAGCGCTATTCCTAATTCTTTTGGCGGCGTGAAAGTGAGCAGTGGTATGGCTTTATCTCAAGCAATGCTTTTTATTGATAGTGATGATGCGAAGAAAAATAATGCAAGTAACAACGTACTTCTCCTTGATCATCTAGGTCTTGCTGTTCCTAAAAAATATCTTGATGACGAAATTATTATGCATCTTGCTGTTCCAAAAAAAGATCCTGTTGCCTATAAAGCTCGAAAAACTACAGATATTGTTGATATGACTGGTGTGCAAAAAAATACTTTTGAAGATTTTTTTGAAGCAGTCTATGCCAATCCTGATGGTTCTTTCACCTTTGAAAAAGATGCGTTCTATATTATGTCAACCAAAGAGCGTATTGTTGTCCCGGAAGATGTCTCTGTAGAGATGCATCCAGGAAAGCATAATTTTGGAGAATTAAGAATTCATTATGCTGGTTTTTTTGATCCAGGATTTGGCTTTGATTATAAACGAATGTTGCCTGTTGGTGCAACAGGTGTACTTGAAGTACGGCCGCATGAACGCCTAACAGTATATGATGGCACGCCTATTTGTACTTTGGTTGCTTATGCTAATATTGAGAAACCACTGAAACCCTATGGGAAGGATGGTAAAAATAATTACGCGAACCAGCTTGGTTTAAAAGTTGCGAAATATTTTACAGAGCCATGATGATTATTGGTATTACGGGCACAACAGGTGCTGGAAAATCGGAAGTAGCAAAATATATTGCACGAAAATACGGTGCAAAACACCTTTCCGTAAGGGGTTTTCTTGAAAGTAAACTTTCTCCCAATGCTTCTGAAAAAGAAATCTAAGATTATGAACAAATGATACGAAATCGCTTTGATGGAAGTTATATTATTAAACAATTACTTTCTGATGCAAGGCACTATGACTTAGCTGTGGTTGAGACTATTCGCACAACAAGCGAAGTAGATCATTTAAAAATTCTTAAAGGTAAGTTATTTGCCGTTGATGCGTCTCGAACTATTCGCTACGCGCGGTTAGCTGAGAAATTGAATTGTTCTTTTAAGGAATTTGAATGTCAAGAAATAAATGAATTATTTGTGAAAGATCCTCAAGAGCAGAATTTGGTCGTATGCGTGCAAAGAGCTAATCATTTTTTCCATAACAACTACTCTACAACTCAATTACACAAATCAATAGATGTAGTAATAGAACGGTACCTTTAATATTCTGGCTGTGTATTTCCAGGTCCTTGCACTCCTGCAATAATAACATCGTCTATGCGCAGTATCATGATTGCTACGTCACTTGCTGCTTTGATTGCATGTGTTTTTACTGGGAGGGGTTCAACAATTCCTTTCGCGAACGCGTCTAAGGTTTTCCCTGTAAACACGTCAATACCTGACCATTTTTTTCCTTTATCGTGCTGACTTTTCAACTCTACAATAATATCCACGGGATCAAGTCCTGCGTTTTCCGCGAGCGTTCTTGGAATAACTTCCAGAGCCTGTGCAAAGGCAAGTACTGCAAGTTGTTCTTTGCCTGAGAGTTTTTGCGAATAGAGTCCAAGGTTTCGTGCAAGTTCAATTTCTGTACTTCCTGCACCGCCTACAACGTGTTTTGCACGAAGTGCGCTCGCCACATTCCCTAGTGCATCATCAAGTGCTCGCCGTACTTCATCGGCAATATGTGAGGTCATTGCACGAACAAGAATAGTAACTGCTTTGGGTTGTTTGCAGTCTTGAATGAAGGTCATGTATTCATCTCCTACTTCAACTTGTTTTACACTTCCAGCTTTTCCTAAATGTTTGGAACTCAAGTCTTTTACGCTTGAGATAATGTGACCTCCTGTTGCCATAGCTACTTGGTGGAGGTCGGATTTTTTTACTCGGCGACAGGCATAAATATTTTCTTGTGCGAGTAAGTATTGCACAATGTCATCGATGCCTTTTTGACAGAGTACAACGTTCGCTCCTGTTGCTTTTATTTTGGCAACGATGTCGCGAAGCATATTTTCTTCCATGTTAATGAATGCTTGATATTCTTCAGGATTGTGTACAGAAATTTTTGCGTCCGTATCTGTGTTACGTACTTCAAGTGGACTATCAATCAATGCGATTTTTGCATCGGTGATTTCTGTTGGCATATTGTTATGTACTTTTTCTTTGTCAAGAACTACTCCTTTGATAAGTTCTGTATCTGCAATTGCTGCGCCTACTTTTGTTTCAATTTTGATATGTTCAATGTGTTGCACACTTTCAACTTCAACGTTTTTTAATGCATCAACAACGATACTGCTTAAATGTTCTTTTGCTTCTTCAGCAACTTTTCCTGTGATTGCCGTACTTGCAAGTTTTCTGAGAATGTTTTTTTGAGTTTTGGAGGTAAGTGCTTCGCTCATGTTTTGAAGAATGGTTTGTGATTTTTCACCAGCAATGCGGTATCCTTTCACAATAGTTGTTGGGTGAATGTTTTGTTCAAGAAGTTCTTCTGCCTTTTTGAGTAGCTCACCTGCTAAAACAACTGCAGTAGTGGTGCCGTCACCTACTTCATGTTCTTGTGTTTTTGCAATCTCAACAATCATCTTAGCGGTCGGATGTTCAATGTTCATCTCTTTGAGAATAGTAGCGCCGTCATTTGTAATAATCACATCACCTAGTGCATCAACAATCATTTTATCCATGCCTTGCGGTCCAAGTGTTGTCCTGACGGTTTCACCAATAAGTTTTGCAGCGAGAATATTCATGCGCTGTGCAGTACGTCCTTGGTTTCGACTGGTTCCTTGTGCAAGTAGTTGTTCGGCACTTGTAGGTTGATTGCTCATGCTCTTGCGAACGCGTTTTTGTTTAAATACCTTCTGCTCAGTCACTCGCGAGGGAAGACAGAACATTTATATAGTCTTTTAAGGGAATAACAGAAAGGGAAAAAGGGTAGAGTATGGCAGAAACAAGTGAATACGAGTTATTACCTCACGAAGAACTTCAAGAGCTCCGTGATGAGATTGCTCGTTTAAAACAGGATCCGTTGCAAGCTACTTCTCAAGCTGACGATTTGAAACATGCTGTAGATAGATTGACAGTTACCTTGAACAAGTTTATTTCTTTAATGACAAAAACTAATGATGAAATGTTAGATCAGTTTCAACAAACTTCTTTTCTGGAGCAATTTGCGCGTATTAATGCAAATCAAGAACAGATTGCAAAAGGTATTATTAGTGTTGCAAAAATGGTGAAGAAAATATCTGATGTGCCTGAAACACAAGCAAAAAATCCTCAACAAACTCCTCAATCGCCGCAGAATCAATCATCTCCTAGCGCGCCACCAAGTATTGATGATATTTCTTCTGGATTCCCTGAAGATATGTCGGCAAGAGGTATGAGTCCAAATATGCAGCCTGGTATGATGACTCCAACACCAAATGCGAATTATTCAATGAATGCTCCTTTGGCGAATGATATGCCTCCGTTTCCACCGAATCCTACTCCTCAACCTAATATGCAGTCTGCTCCGCAAAATATGCAAACTCCTCAATCGCCGCAGAATCAACAATCTCCCGGGCAGCAAAATCCTTTCGATTCCTCAGTATCTAACAATCAACCAACAGACTCAAATCTTCCACCTCCACCTCCGCACAAGCACGGCTTGTTCCATCGTAACAAATGATTCCTGTAATTAGGCAACAATTATTTTTCTCCTTAAGCAATCAAGCTAAACTTCTTGCCGCGCCGCATCATCCGCATTTAGATGCATTGCATCATAAAAGTCATAAGAAGAAAGGACATCATCCTATTGATCATTATTCTGCAAGAAATCAACGCCGTATCAAAAAACTACGTTCCAAAAAAGTTCTAGATTCTGATGTTATTAAACTTTTGAAACAAGAAGTAAAAGAACATCATTTAACGAGGCAGCATCTCTTGTCAGCTCTTCGTTCTGTACAAGATGAGTTTCATGCACAAAAAAATAGTGCTGATGACGAAGTTTCTAAACGAATTGCATTAACAGATATTCATGAAAGTATCGTCTCTGCTTTGCTTGTGGCGCGTACGCTTGATGAGAATAATCCTGAAGTACAGAGAGCTCATGTGCGACTAGTAAAGATGGAAAAACTTGTTCGTGATAAATTGCAGAAATAATTTTGCTACGTTTTGCTAATTGCAAAGTTTGCTTATTTTTAGAAAAAAAGAAAATAAAATGAGCTTATCCCATAGCTAAGTCCATGTTTGCGACTTTAGCGTTGGAGACTCCTTCGATTTTGGACATTGCGCCACTAATGGTATCGAAATCAGTGTCGTCATTCATCTCATACATTGCCATGACAATTACTTTTTGCAGTCCAAAAGCAAGTGGTTCGATTTTACTTACCATTTCGCCTTTTGCACCGTGTTCTTTTGCAATAGCCTCAGCTTGAGTTTTAATTCCTTCAAAGTCGCTGTCTGGACTTTCTGGCATAACTTCAAATGTTACAATAGCGTTTGATCCCATTCTCTTACCTCTTAGTTTGGACCTTCAAAGCCGCAGCTTGGACAGGTGTATTTGATAACGATTTCTCGTTCTTTTCGTGTTCGATGAATTACATGACCACATTGAGGACAAGGAAAGCTCACTGCACCGATATCGTTAGCGAGAGAGGTGCCAGTTCCAGTTCCGAATTTAATAGTTTCTTCAGACATAGTGCCAAGAAATCAGATTTACTTTATAAAAGTAGCT
>CAZHNR010000057.1:0-7651 GCA_964534065.1 uncultured Methanosarcinales archaeon | reverse complement strand
CTACGTTTACAACAGCACATCACATTAACGCGACAGAATATCTAAATTATGAGCATGGAAAATTTTCCAAATCTCGAGGCGTAGGTGTTTTTGGAGATCAAGTGCAAAAAAGTGGTATTGCAAGTGATATATGGCGATATACACTTATTTTTTATCGACCTGAAAATGCAGACACGCAATTTACTTGGAAAGGATTACAGGAACGCTTAAACAATGAACTCGTAGCAAACTTTGGAAATTTTGTGCACAGAACACTCACTTTTACAAAACGATTTTTTGAAGGAAATATAGAAGCACTCACGGAAGACGATTTAACTGAAGAACAAAAAGAATTCTACTCGCAATGGAAAGAACAGATTGCACAGTATCATAGATTGTTTAGTGAAGTAAAGCTTCGCGACGCGCTTGCGCAGTTTATGAAAATGTCTAGCATGTGCAATCAATACTTCCAAGAAGCTCAGCCTTGGAAAACACGAACTGAAGCGCCTGAGCGCGCACAAAAAGATATAGCATTTTTGAATTTTCTTGTCAAAGAACTCGCAATACTTTGTGAGCCTTTCATGCCTGCAACAAGCAAGGCAATTTTTACGCAGCTCAATCATGCTCCTGAAGATTTATCTACAATAGGTAGCTTCACCTTAGGAAAAACAAGTATTGGTGAACCTGCAGTTCTCTTTGAAAAACTAGATGATGCACAGTTTGCGCAAGCGAAGAAAAAAACAGTTCCTTTAGAAGAAAAAGCGTTAAAAGAAAGTAAAGACAAAGAAACAAAAAAGAAGACTAGTTCTTCTCAAAAGAAAAAAGAAGTTGCTTCTGTAGTTTCTCTTGAACCTGAAGATGTCGATTTACGTGTTGGAAAAATAACTGAAATCATAAAACATCCAAAAGCTGACAAACTTTTTATTGAACAAGTAGATATGGGAGATAAAACGCTACAGATTGTTTCAGGTCTTGTAGATCATTACACAGCAGAAGAATTACTTGGCAAACACATAGTCGTGGTTACTAACTTGAAAGCTGCTAAGCTACGTGGTGAATTGAGTCAAGGTATGGTTTTAGCAGCAGAAGACGCAGAAGGTACTGTAGGTCTTGTATTTGCCCCGCAAGCGAAACCTGGTGAGCGAGTTCGTACCGTTCGTCAAGGAACTGCTAAAGATGAAATTTCTTTTGAAGAATTCATGACACTCTCTTTTGATCTTGTTGCAGGTGAAGTACTTCTCAATAAGGAGAAACTTGCTGCAAAACAGTCTAATCTTATAGTGGATAAGGATTTAAAAAACGGTTCTGTTCGCTAAATATTCTTTTTCTTCTTTCTATTTCCTTTTATTAGTATTCATTACTCATTCTCATTTTTTATTGCTAAGAAGTTTTATTCTTGTCTCCAATAGATAGGTTTCTATCATAGTATCTCAACCACTATTTTTTTGTTGTTAAATACTTATAAAGGTCGTTCATTGAGATTGCATTGTGAGGTTGATATGATGGAAACAAATGAAAAAACAGTACAAGAAAAATATTACGAAAACGTAAAAGAACTTGAAGCATTCAAGGCAAAACTTGCTGAAAAGTAAAGGTTCTTTTTTTCTTTTCTTAGGAGTTTAGAAATGGGCACAAATAATTACTGTTAATTATTGAGTGTTTTATTTTTTTAGTGTTTGAATGTTTATTCTTTTTTAGAAAGCTTTTCCAATTTCTTCCAGTATTGCTTTGCTTTCATAAGGACTATTTCTTTAAGCTTAGTGTCTATGTCTAGCTTCTCAACTTCAGCGTCTATGTTGATGCTTGGTAAGGTGGTGAAGTGACCTTGTAAATCACGGCCTGCTGCAATGCATCCAGCTTCTAGTTCTTTAGCGTAGGAGCTATTAAAATCTTTAAAGACCATGAATCTACTAAAACCATTTGCACCTGCCTCAAGGTATTTTTGTGTGTCTCCCATACGTTCCCTGACTAGGGCTACTTTTATGCTAAGATCTGGAAGTGCGATACGGAGTTTTGCAATCCACCAACACATATACTCAGGGTCGGGAGCAGGAACTTCAGCGAATACTGTATTTTCTTGTGGTTTGAGAAAGCAGAGCTGGACTGTGTTGATGTTATAGTGTTTGATTTCTTTGATAACTTCCTCAATATCGGATTTTTTCTCACCAATACCAAGAATAATAGTGATGAGCTTGCCCATTTCTTCTTCTTGAAGGTAACCTAAGAATCGTTTTAATGCTTTGAGTGGTTTAGAGGGACAAATATAATTATGTAATTCTTCATCGAAACTTTCAATAGCACTACCCATACCTTGCACGTAGGGTTTGAAAGCTTGTACTTCTTTGTGTGTGTAGGGACCAAAATTCATCCAAGTCTTTTCCCCTAAAACTTTTTCTACATTTTTTAAAAGCTCAACTAAGTACTCGCTTCGTTCGACGCGAAGACCGCCAGTAAGGTAGCCGATGCGCCAACCCATGAGTTTACATACGAGAATTTCAGCAAGAATACTTGCGGGGCTTCGAAGGGCATGTTTATCGTTTTTCGGTTGCGTTGATAAATAACAGTATTTACAGTCAGCAATACCGCAGGTCCAGTTGATAAAAACAGAGCGTTCAAAGAAAGCTACATTACTATGATGCTCTTTGTGGACAAGGTTTGCTTTCTTCATGAGCTGTGCAAGCTCGTGTGCATCAACCGTATGGGTTGCGTTGTTTTCTTTGATGCGCGTTGCGAAATCCATGATGAGGCTAATTTGTCACTTCTTATAAGCGTTTTTAAAGACTGTTGTATCTTAGGAGTGGTTGTTTCATTTCTGAAAGCATTTTTCAGAAGCCTTAAAAAACTATGCGACAAGTATTATATATGGCGAAAGCCACAACATGCATACAGGGGAAATTAAGTCTGAGTATAGTAAGTTGACGTAGATTAATCGCTGCGGGAAATTTCCAATAGGAGGTGAAACTATGCAACAACCAATTTATGCCTATGGCATGACAACAACAACCCTTAATCAGCATGAACAAATCGAGTTAGATTTGAACGAGGATCACATTGATCCAGAAGAAGCAGCATTTCTTCACGGTTATTATGCTGATATTGAAGATTCCATGTAATAATGGTTTCTTGCCCCCACACACATCCAGTGACTCAGGAAAGTCCTGGGCACTCTTTTCTTTTCATTCTAAGTAACGGTACTGCGAACACAAATATTCCAAGAATATGTAGTGCGCTATAGGCCAGTAAAATATTTTTCTGCCAAATGCTAAGTACAAGACCGCTGAGAAAAAAACTTAAGGTGATTGAGAAGCGAGATATGCCGTGATAGGTTCCGATTACTTCACCTTCAATATTGAGTGCTTCACCTATATCTGCCATGTACGATTGTACACTAAGATTCCAAAGCGCACCACCAATACCCATAATGAATAAGCCGATGCAAAATGCTGCAAAAGTTTCTGAGAAGAAGAGAAAGAGGAGACCTCCCACGGTGGTGCTTGTTCCTGCAATCATTCCTTTCACTGTTCCAACTTTAACAGGTATGCGTCCAATCTCAAATTGGAATAATAAAGCGATACCGCGAAAGAGAATGATAAGTGATAATTGTGTATTTGTAAAACCGTATAGTTCTATTGCAAGATAGGGTAAAACAAGTGTAAATAAAGGAATAGAAAAGTTCACAAACATACCAAGCAAACCTATACGGTGTAACTGTTCATGCTTGAAGAACATGCGAATGTGTTTGAAAGGATTAAGGTCACTCCATTCAAAACGTTCATGTGCTCTACTTGCGCGTGAGTAATTTTGTTTTCTAAAAAGAATTTTATCATACACTGCTAAAGAGATAAGAATACTTACCATGATTACTTGCGCAACTTGAAAGACTGCAGTGTATCCGTAAGCATCAGCAATAAATCCGCCGAGCAGAGGAGCTAAAATAGTTGCTATTGCAAGTAACGAACTATAGATACCGGTGTTACTTGATCTATGCTTACTATCACTCACATCTTGAATACGTGAGAGAGAACTAATAACTATAGCGTTGAAAGCTATCGCACTTAGGAGTCGAAGAGCAAGAAGTGGTAAGGGACTTGTTATGTGAATGTATCCAAATAAAGCTACGACTTCAAGAATTAATCCTGCGATAATAATGTTGAAGCGGCCGAGTTTATCGGATAATGTCCCCACTACTGGTGCAGCAATAATGCCTACTGCAGAAAAAATTGCAAAGAACAATCCTTTGTACGTGTCACTCCAACCAATACTTGTAAGGTACGGTGTTAAAAGAAATAAGTAGGTATAAATTGCACTATAAAAAAAGGTTGTGATTGCAGTGGTCTTAAAGAATTTATTAAACACATACACATCCTTAGATATTAACATAGGTCTACAACAAAAAAGCGGGCTTTAAAAAAGTTGTTTTTTATGGATGTTTTGGACGGTCTTTGGGTTTGTGGTTTGGTGCGGGAAGATGACTATGATCAGATTTATCTTCTGATTTTTTTGTTTCTTTTTTTCGTTCTTCCTGTGTAGGATCTTCAGTCACTTTACTTCTTGCAAGCGTGTGATGTTCTTTTTTTGGAGCATCCTTACCACGAATTTCTGCAAGTTCATCTTCATCCTTAGGTACATAATCATTACGAACTAAGTGCAAGTCGTTGGTATCAACTTCATGTTTAATTTTTTCACAGAAACGAACTGCTCCTTCATAATATGATTTTACAGGGTCTTTATCGTTTCTATCAAGTACATCAATAATTGTGTCTGATCCTCGAGTATCTCGAATAAGATTTTTTAAATTATTTGCAGCAAAACCAAAAACTTCCTTTTCTGTCTTCAAAAATAATCTGAGTTGCATTTCAAAACGAGTTACTAATTCCATAAGTTTGTCGATGTCAATAGTTTCCGTACCTACGCCAAGTAAAGAAAATTCATTGTACCAATCACTAGGAATTTTGAGTTGCGCTCGTAAGTCTCGACTTCCGCCATGATATTTACTATAGACTCGACCAACAACAAAATTTAATGCTTTAGATTTATCCTCAATACTGTGAATATAATCTTCTAAGGTTTGTTCAGGTTCAGTTTCAACTGGTTGCATAACTTCATGATGGTGATGTACTTCTTTTTCTTTGACTTCTTTTTTGAAGGTGTCCATAAATATGCTGAGGACAATAATCATATAGATAATAGAGAGAAGAAAATTTGCTCCGATAAGTAAATCAACGTCTAAGGTATCATTGATTACTGGCGTTGCTTTACCAAGAAGATAAAATGCGAAATTGATAACGATAGGTAGTAACCATAACCATGATTTATGATTTGCAAATTGCTCATGAATAATCATTGAAATAACAATGATAAGAATTACTGGTAAAAAGCCGACTAATACAATAAATATGCTGTGATCTTGTTGTAATGCGATGATTAAAACCAGAAGACTCAGGAGGATAAGAAACAAGGTACTTACTATTTCAAAAAAATCAATTGTGTGCTGCTTCGCCCTACCCATGAACGAATTTACAACAAAAGGAGTATATAAATCTAACCGTTTCTTTAAGAAGGAAGAATTTTACTGATGAGAAGTAACGCTTATAAATATATCTGCACTTAGTTCTTTATCATGTTCAAACCAAAAGCTCTCCATGGTTTTTTTCTCTGTGCATCAATGTTACTTTTTTACGGTATTCGCAGCGAAGTAGAAGATTCACGGTTTAAGGGAAGAGTGCTTTCTCAGATGGATTATACTGCGTTGCTGGATACTTGCTCTAAGCAAGCGCAAGTTTCATTCTTTGAAAAAACATATCTTTGGCTTCCAGAGGAATCGCTTGCTATTGATGTTACTGGAAAAGCAGGCCTTGGAAAAAAAATAATTGTGAACGAAAAAAACGCGAGTACTAGTACTGTGCGCACAACTACAGTGAAACAGAATACTGAATTATCGACATATGTTGAAAAAATTTTTGCGTCTCGAACGAATACAGTGTATCAAGTACATTACCATCCGTATTCTGAAGCTTTTTCACAGTGGGATTCTTTATGTGCAAAAGGTTATTTAGTCGATGAGTTTATTGACACTGTAAAAGTAGCAAATGTTTCTGATGCCAAATATGTGCGTCATAATTTTACTACTGTTTTTGCTTTCCCTGATGTTCCTACAAAATCATCAGATATTTTAAAATCATCTCTAGAATTTGCGTCCCGGAATCGAAAACGAGGCTATACGTGTACGCCGTCAATGATGATTTCCGCTGAAGGAGTGGTATGGACATATGAACCTGAAGATTCAACGCTTGCAGTTTTTGAGCGCGATAGTGTTCTTGATCCGCGCGTGTACGGCAATATCGAAATGGTAGATGAGAAACCAGTTATTTCAGGATTTAAGACTACCTACTCTCGTATCAAGCAGTAAGCTTTATAAACCATTCACGACTTCTTAGGTTTACTTATTATCGTATAATTATAGGTACAAGTAGCATGCTCGCGGACATATCTCCTGGGCTGACTATCTTACAAGGTAAACAACATGGCAAAACTAATTCGAGCAGGTGCATGGCGACGTTTAGAGCGTCCATACACTCGTAAATCCAAGTATCGATCAAAAGCATTCATTCGATCTGTCCCAGCGAACAAAGTAGTTAAATTTGAAATGGGAGATACATCAAGAGAATTTCCTGCAGTAGTTCGACTACACAGTGCAGTCGATATTCAACTTCGACACAATTCTTTGGAATCTGCACGTAAAAGCGCAAACCGATATCTAGAATTCAATGTAGGTAAAAAACAGTATAAACTCAAATATCGAGTCTATCCTCACCACATTCTACGAAACAATCCGCTTGCATCCGGTGCAGGTGCGGACCGTATGAGTACAGGTATGAAAATGAGTTTCGGTAAAGCAGTTGGTATTGCAGCTCGAGTACATCGTGACCAACCAGTACTTGAAGTACACTGTGAGGAAAAAGATATCAAAGCAGCTAAAATTGCATTGACTCGTGCTCGGCACAAATTTCCTACTGGTGGCTATTTACGAGTAGAATACAGAGATCAAAAGTAATTTTATTTCCTTTTTTCTTTAGTGTAAAAATTACTTTCAACATTTTTATTTTAGTATTTTCTCATATAATTTTTTCAAGTTGTCTTTTTCCAGTGGTTCTAAATGCTTATAAAGGGAAAATATACTTTGTAGTGTTGGGAAGATGGGGATATTAGAGATTTTTCAGTTTTACTTAGCAGAATATGCTATTTTGCGTTTCTTACTGACTTTGCTGATTGTCTTTATTTCTGCAAGCACTATTCTTTTTTTATTCAAGAAAGTCATACAAAAAAATCTTGAACGAGCACACAAGTATTTACAGGAACGCATTGTCATTCGTATTGAAACACCCA
Organism: uncultured Methanosarcinales archaeon; assembly: GCA_964534065.1. Classification (GTDB taxonomy): domain Archaea; phylum Nanobdellota; class Nanobdellia; order Woesearchaeales; family SKGA01; genus SKGA01. The sequence goes on along the minus strand of CAZHNR010000057.1, from coordinate 286 downwards.
TTGTACTCATTATAGTGCTGGCCGGTTCAGAAATAGCCCTTCGAGAAATTCTACTTGGTACGCTTGGTCTCAAGAACGTTGTGGATTCGCTCATTGTTGCAGTTATTGCATATATTTTCATTCAAGTGATGGATATTCTTATTGATTACTGGGAAGAAATTCACGAGAGTGCAAATCATGAATTCGTCCACGGCGAAATGCTTCCTTTAGTGCGAAGTGTTGGAAAAATTATCATTGTCCTTATTGCTCTCGTTCTTGTCCTGCAAATGTGGGGAGTAGAAGTTGG
>CAZHNR010000056.1:0-7799 GCA_964534065.1 uncultured Methanosarcinales archaeon | reverse complement strand
TCTAGGAGTACTCCTGCATGTTCTCCTCCAAGAAGATGCGGTAAGATAACGTAATCAGCTCCTGCCTCATATAAATAAAGAGCGTGTTCTACAATATAAGCAGTAACAATTATTTTTGCAAAAGGATTTACCTCACGGACACGGCGGATAAGAAGTAAAGTATCTCGGTGATGAGGTATTGTACTAATAATTAATGATGCTTTTGGTAGGTGCATATTCTCAACTACTTCTTCATCAGCCGCATCACCGTAAAGACAAGGCACTTGTTGTTCCATAAGATGACTAATAACATCAGGATTAAAATCTACCACCAAAGTGTCTTTTTTGAGCTTCTGTAGAGAATTAAATATTCTGCTTCCTATCCGGTCATAACCAATAAGAATAACACTATGCAAGGCATGAGGCGTCTGGACAGTAAACTGTTTCGTTCTTCCAAACAAGTTATCGATTCTGCGTAAGAAAGGTATAATTTTCCTGTAGAGCGCATCTTCATACTTAATAAAATAAGAAGTAGCAATAATAGTGAGCAACGTTGCAATAATAACTAGGCTTTGGAATCCTTCTGTAATATGTCCTACAACTATCCCTTGATGCACTGCAATCAAAGCAAACTCTGAGACTTGACTCAAAGAAATTGCCACCAGAAAACTAACTTTTCGACTATAGCCAAAAAGCAACGTGGCGCTATAGGTGATTATAGGTATAATAATACTTGTCAAAAGAAAGAGAAAAACCAAAGGTACTGTAAAGTCAGCAAGCGTATGAAAAGTAAGTTTTATACCTATAGATACAAAAAATACTGTAGCAAAAAAGTCTCGAAGATTCTTTACCTTACTCACAATCTCAACATTATAAGGAAGATTTCCAAGCATAAGTCCAGCAATAAATGCACCGATAGCAATACTAAATCCTATAGAACTGAATATGAGCGCAAAAAGAAAGCACACCGTTATGCTAAGTAAGAAGAAAAGTTCTTGCGATTTTGCTGCAAACTTAAAGAGTTGAGGAAAAATAACTTTGGAGAAAAAGAGAGCGACCACAAAGACAAGTAATCCCTGTAGCCCAGCAAACACAAGACCAACGCCACCACCAGTGTGACTTAAGAGCGACAGCACAACTACAGCCACTACATCTTGCATAAGCAGTGTACCAATAACTATACGTCCATGTAAGGTATCAAGTTGAGATTTATCACTGAGTAGCTTAATAACCACCATCGTTGATGAGAACATGAGCACAATACCTGCATACAAGGAAGGCATAAACTCAAAACCAATAAGTTGAAACACGCCAAAACCCAGAAGGAAACTAATTGCCATCTGCACTAAGGCACCTACACTTGACACCTTACCTACTTCTTTCAGTCTATCGAGATCAAGTTCAATACCGACAATAAATAACAAGAATGCAATACCGATTTCAGAGAGGACGTCAACTACTTGCATATTTTTTATTATACCAAGAAGAGGGCCAATAATAATCCCCGTAAGAATATAGAAAGCTATCATTGGTTGCTTGGAAAGTCTCGCAAGAAAACCTCCTATCGTGGCTGCAATGATAATAATTCCTATATCAAAAAATATTTGTTCTATTCTTTACTCACCGTTTCTTTTTTCTAAAGTATAATATTAGTATTACATTTGACACAAGTACGCCAATAAGTACAATGACAATAATACTATTTAATGAACTCCCGTCGTCATCTGTTGCTACAACATTTCCTGTTCCTTGCATTACAATCGAATCTATTCCCACCGTAACAGGGAAAGAATACTGGAAACTATCATCAGCAACTTCAGTAATAATATTTAATGTATAATCTCCAACTTGAAGATTATCAGTATCCCAGAAAGCTTCCAATTGTTGCGTTTGGAATGGTCCAAAAGTTTCAGGATTCGTCTTGAAGGACTGCACGACATTACCAACCTCATCAATAACAAAGGCTTCTGCAAAGACATCATCAAGGACATCATTCCACGTGCTTCTTGCAGTTAGATACACTTGATTAATTTCTCCGAGTCGGAAACGCTCGGCACTAATTTCACGAATAACTACTTCTTTACTGCCGAGTACAAAGGTTTTTTGCAACACTTGCACATCATCACCGTAATGCACAATTGCTTCAATGGAATACGAACCCGCTTGTTTTTCACCGGACCACTCCGTCCGTATCTTTTCAGCTCCTTGGAATGGAAGAATGAAAGGTACTGTTGACCACGTCGCCACAATATCATTTGTCGGACCACGAACAGTCATATCTGCATAGACTGCAACAGGTCCATCTCCTTTGTTAAGTAATGAGATTTCAAAAGGTGTTGGTTCACGTGGAGATGCTTGTGTTGTATAAAGCGATGCTTCCACAAACTCCCCGTCATACGGTACATTTATCGAAACCTCTGAAACTAAAGTAAGTTTTGAATTTACTGTGTTAGTATCTGAAGGTTGTGGTACTTGTTTCATAATTACGCGTAATGAATTCTTTCCAGGAACTAATCCATCAGCAGGAAGTGTAAGTGTAATAGGTATCTCTCCTTCATAGCGTTCAGGAGAATAAAAAATAGTTGCAGGGCCGTTATACTCCGCATAAGACTTGAGATCCCCTGCAAATTCAATTTGAAAATAGCCTTCATCAAAGGCAGTGTTTCTTAGTGTGAAAGTAATTTCTTGAGGTTGGTCAGTGTATTCTCCAAGGTAGCGTGCAGGAAATACGCCCCAAGCACTAGCTATTTGTAGCGACACTAACAAGATGGACAACCAGCACAAGAGTTTAAAGATTGATTTCATCTAGCTACTCCCCCACACAAAGGTTAGTGTATCCGTTTTTGCTCCTGGCGGTTCTGCTGGAGGAACTTGAATAAGAATTTCAACCTCAACCGAGTCCGAGCTATCATTATAATCTAATGCATCAACAAGCGTTGCCGCCCAACCGTTTGAAGTAATATTCAGCCAGGCCGTAGTTGAACCCAACCAATCAAAGCTATTTGCTTCGCTTGAATTATCAATGCTATGTTGATAGAAACTCGTATTTAATCCAACTGCAGCCCATAAACCAGTTGATTGTATTGCTTGGAGATCCGCATGAATATTGCCATCATTCTCAAAAGTAAACGGTAACGGCGAATCATCGCTCGTATTATCTGCTGAGTTTAAATCAGTATTTGAAAAGTTTATTTCATTATTCACAATAAGTATGTTCAAGTAATCAACTATACTGAAGTTGTACGCTGTTGTATAATTACTACAATCCCAAGAGTCACAAACACGAACTTGCCAGAAATACGGATTATTAGCACATTCAAAGCTCGTGTTTAATTCGCTAGCAAACTGGTAACTCTCTGTAGCAATATCAGTTGCAGTTCTATCCTGACAAAATGTGTTTGTTACATTAATAGTATAATTAAAGGGATCATTTTCTGCATCAGTTGATGCTTCCCACGTGAAATTAACTAGCCTATTTGTCAAGCTGTCATTTCCATCTGCAGGTAATAATAGATTTTTCATAACAGGTGCTTGATTGGGATATGCATTCGCTGAAGGCGTAGTAGTAACACACGATGTGAAAGCATCACAAGCAGTAATTGAAATAGTTGAGGAAACATAAGGTGTGCCCGTACAGTTAAACGTAGCGTTAAAATAAATTCCATTTGTACTATTAGCAATATTAGTACAAGCTCCTGCTGAGCTTGAGATACTTACATTAAAAATATTATCTGCACCAGTCGAATAACTAAAACCTGCAGTAACATTAAACGCATGTGCAGTTGTAAAATTAATAAAACTATTCTCGTGCTCTACAAGTAAATCTCCGCCGTTAATAAAAAGAGAATTTGAAGAAACAGAAGCACCATATTGATACCCATCAGTAGGTGTAGCTACAGCGCTCCAGTTTTGAGCATAAGATGTCATACTTGAATGTAAAATAGTCCAATCACTCCCTGCAGCTTGCTGCGTATACAAACTACTAATCTGTTCAGCTGTCAACAACCTATCAAAAATGTAAAATTCATCAAGTTCTCCTTCGTAAGCATGGTCCAAAGAAACAGTACCACAATCACTCGTATTAGCTCCTATGATTTCACAAGGAGCTCCACCAACACCAATACCTGAGAGTGTTCCTGAGAAAGATTCACTACCATTCACATACACGTCCAAGTCATTTGCCGAAGAATCATAATTGATAAAAATATGATGCCAATTTCCATCATTTACCGTAACATTCGTAGAGAGTATATTGGTGGTTCGATGTACTTCTAAGGTGTCATTATGACGTATTCTTATTTGACTTCCTTGAAACCCATTACCTCTAGAGTAAATATCCACATCATCTGCTGTCGTTCGCATCCAGAATGCAAACGAAATATCGTTTGCTTCATCTTGAGCAGAAGCAAAACCAGTAAAAATGTATTCTTGTCCTGAAAAATTATAACAACCACCAACAATGCAAGAAGAAACAAATGCAGGTTTATCGTCAGTTGTCGGACCAAAAAAACCATCAGTTGTTGATCCAAAATTTTCTTCATCAGTAATGGAAGTATATGCATTATCAACGTCGAAAGGATAATTAACGAATGCAATCGTATCTCCATCAACTTGCCAATCAACTATAGTTCGAGTTGCATCACTCTCATCGTCAGTTACTGAACCTAATTGCAAAGTAAGGTTATCATCACTTAAATTAAAGACACTCGTTGCATTCAGGAGCGCGCTAGCAAGCACTGGCCTATCATTAAGTGTACAGCAGACATCTGCAGTATATTCTGCACACGTTGCAACATGAGAGTTTGTTACATTCGCACCGTCACTGCTCGCATAAGAAAATAAACACGTATCAAAAGCACCACAACCAGTTGTACTATAACCGCAAACCACTCGGTGCGTGGAAGCAGACAAACATTGTTCAACAGAGTAAATATCTTGATTATTTTGCTCAAAATGAGCATTATCAACTGAGCTCAATCTACCATAAATTTGATCCGAACAAGTCAAAGAAAGTGTATCACCCGTCGGTGCACAGCACACGACATTTGCATAGCTGGCAACACTTGCGTTTTGTGCATGTGCATTAACATCTCCTCCTGTATCATTCTGCAAATACATAACGATTGTATCTGAGCAAGCACCAGATGTAGTGACTGAACAAGAAAGGGAGGCACCGAGAACAAAGTGAGCAGAAAAGACGACTGCAAACAGGGTGAATGCAATCATCATACTTATCTTTGTTCTCAACGTTCCCCCCCACATTGTTGCTTACTGTAGAGTGTTAATTATAGTTGCAGAAGCTCGCAACTCTTCCACGTAACTATCGTAGGCTTCTTGGAATTTTTCTTGTCCTAGTTGTGCTTCAATACTGCTTTGTACTTCCGATAAAGGAAGAGAGTTAAGATTTACCTTATTGAGTGTTTGTACAAAGTAATATCCATCAGGACCTTGCACAAGTGTAACGCCACCAATCTCTTGATTGTATGCTGCAGTCACAAATGCAGGGAATGCATCCTCAGGAGTTATTCGGTAACTGTTACAAGTTTTGTCTAAGCTGTATCTCTGCGCTATCTCACAAAAATCGCCGGTTTGCAATTCATTAAAGATAGAATTTGCAACCTGTGTCAATTGTTGATCTGTGTAATCTGGAGACAGCGTAATCTGTCGTACTACAACTGCTTCAGGAATTAAAAAATCAGCAATATTTTCTTGGTAGTAGGAAATGACTTCAGTATTACTTACACCTGGATCTATTTCTGTAAGTATTTTATTTACAAGCAAGTCTTCTTGTATTCGGAGTCGGTAATCATCAAGCGTTGTACCTGTTCCATCTAACCGTGCTACGAATTGTTCCCTAGTTAATTGTTGTGCTGTCAGAAAGGTTTGGAAGGCTTCATCAACTTCTTCAGAAGAAACTGTATATCCTTTGTTGCGTGCATCTTGGAGAAGCAAACGATACTCTATGATATCATTAATTACTGTTTGTAAGAGAAGCTCTCGAGTAACGGGTTGCGTATATGTTGCATATATTGTTCTTACTTCATTGAGGCTCACTTCTTCACCGTTTATTATCAGCGCAGGAGAATCAAAAGTAGGTGATGAGAGAGCAGTTTGATTATCAGAAAGAATCAGTGCAACTCCTATAAGTATAAGGAGAATACCTACTGTGAATGTGAGTTTACCCTTTGAGTGATAATCCTTGGATGTTTTATCTTTTTTTGTTTTCGTATCTTTTTTTGCCATTTTTTAACCTATAAGTACAATCACATTTCCACTACCACTTGTAAGAACAAGATCTTTGGAGTTTGTAGTGTTGATTGTCGGAGAATTATTATAATTATTTGATTCAATTGTTAACGCGTCAGAACCTGAAGCAACTTCAAGTTGTGCTCCTGATGCACAGGAACCACCTATACATATACTCGTATCCGCATTGATAGTGCCATTTACATCCAATGTATAATCAGGCGTAGTATCTAAATTATTCACACCTAATCTACCGTTGAGTAAATCACCATACAATAAAGGTATCGTGTTCACACTGGTTTGTTGTAAAATAAATCTGTTACTTAAACTATTACTCAGTCCAGCGCCGTACCCTATAGTGATAGTATCACTTTCAGTTCCACTTCTTGACGCGTTAATACCTAATGCGAGATTTCTTTGACCATTGTTTGAATGCAGTGCTGCATAACCTAAGGCAGTGTTTCTACCATTTGAAGATAAAGAATTGTATCCAGTGAACGTTCCAACAAAGGTAGAATAATCTCCATCATGTGCTTGACCTGATAAGCGACCAATAGCAACTAAGCTAGCCCCATCTGCACTGTTTCCTGCATTTGAACCAATCATAACTGCATCACTAGCTCCGCCGCCACCGGCGCTTCCACCAATAGTTACTGTATTTGCTGCACTTTGATTTTCAGAGTTAACACCAAGAGCGACAGAATCAGAGTCCGACCATATGTTGCTTCCAATAATAGTTCCTGAAGTTTCAAGGTTACCTGTATTATCCGCGTCAAATATCCAGCTTTCAACTTCTGTTTCGTCAGTTCCACCGTTGCTTATTCCTTCAATACTCACCCAACTTCCTGAGGAATTTTCAAACTCCAATGCATTTGTCGTGCTGTTCAAACGAATACCTCTAAAATCTGTTCCATCACTAATATCAAGTACACCATCATCAGTAAATGTCCACCAATTAGTAATACTTCCACCATCAGGTTCTGTATAGAGTTGTAACTGCAGTCCACTTGTACCCACTTCTTCTGCTCGAAGTAATACTCTATTCGTATTTCCATCCGTAGTAAATTCTACACCTGGATTACTTGCACCAGGACCTTGAATGGATAAACGACCGTTTAATCCAGACCCATAAATATTAAAACTTCGCAAAACTGATGCTCCCCCAAAAGTAGCATTCTGTGCACTGAGCAATTCAATATTTGTGACATTAAAATTTTGTGCATCAAGATTTCCGCCAAGCTGAGGAGTAGTATCTTCAACAATATCAGCAATACCACCAGACTGATTAACACTAGACCAGTCAGAAATACACGCGCCTGAAATACATAGATTTCCTGCATCCACATTACCAGTAGTTGTAAATGCAGAAGCATTTACTGTACCAGTCATAAAACTATTTTGAGAAACAAATAAATTCCTAAAATTCACATTACTGTTAGTTAATAGATTTTGATCCATGGAATAAATTTCCGTTGCGCCTTGACCTGTATCGATAGTTCCAGAAAGTACAATATCAGTAGCAGAAATTTCACCAGTAGTGTTAAAGTCAAATGACTGACCATCAAGATTTCCAC
>CAZHNR010000055.1:0-7892 GCA_964534065.1 uncultured Methanosarcinales archaeon | reverse complement strand
TTAAGGATCCAAAAAGTGGAAAACCTTTGATGGACCGAACTGTTCTCATTGCAAATACTTCTAACATGCCCGTAGCTGCTCGTGAAGCAAGCGTTTATACAGGCATGACTATTGCAGAATATTTCCGTGATCAAGGATATGATGTTGCTTTAATGGCAGACTCTACAAGTCGATGGGCTGAAGCAATGCGTGAAATTTCTGGTCGACTCGGTGAAATGCCTGGTGAAGAAGGTTATCCTGCGTACTTAGGAACGAGAATTGCACAGTTTTATGAACGTGCAGGAAGCGTACAAACACTTGCAGGTGTTCCTGGTTCTATTACTGTTATTGGTGCAGTAAGTCCTCCTGGTGGAGACTTCTCTGAACCTGTAACACAAAACACTCTCAAAATTACAAAAGTATTCTGGGCTCTTGACGCGTCACTTGCTGCGAAACGACATTACTGGGCAATCAACTGGTTACAGAGTTATTCTTTGTATGCTGAAGATACTGATAATTGGTATAATGAAAACATCGGTCCTAAATGGGCTGAGTATCGTTCATGGGCAATGACGGTGTTGCAAGAAGAAGCAGAACTCCTTGACATCGCTCAGTTAGTTGGTAAAGATTCTTTACCTCAGGAACAACAGTTCTTACTTCTTGTGGCGCGACTCATGCGTGAGGATATTTTGCAACAGAATGCTTTTGATGATGTGGACATGTACTGTCCTGCTGAGAAGCAATACTCTATGATTGCAAACTTGCACAAATTTGCTAAGCAAGGCGAAGAGTTAATTGCAAAGGGAAAAACTGCAGCGGAGCTTGAAGTGAGTGAAGCTGTTTCCTTTATCGGGAAAATGAAATACGACAGGAAATCTGTCGAACTTGGTGATCTTAAATGAAAGTCTTTACAAATGCACACACAGTAAAAGGTCCTCTTTTGATTGCTGAATGTGATAATGCAGCCTTTAAGGAGCTTGTAACAATTACCCGAAGTGATGGAAAAAAAGTTAACGGACAAGTACTTGAAGTCTTTGAAAAAAAAGCTGTTATTCAAATCTTTGAAGGGACGCAAGGTCTTGGTGTTGATGATATTCGAGTAAAGTATCTGGGAAAAACAGCAACTATAGGTGTTGGCACAAATATGCTTGGTCGTGTATTTGATGGTATGGGTAAAGCTATTGATGGTTTAGATTACTATCCTGAAGCAGAACGGGATATTAATGGAAATCCTATTAATCCTGTTGCACGTATTCAGCCTGATGAATTTATTCAGACGGGTATTTCAACAATTGACTGTATGATGCCTTTGTGTCGTGGACAGAAACTTCCAATTTTTGCAATGAACGGTCTTCCTTATAATAAACTTGCAGCACAAATTGCAAGGCAAGCTGCAGTTCTTGATGGAAAAGATTTTGCAGTTGTTTTCGCAGCGATGGGAAGTACGCAAGCTGAAGCAGATTTCTTCCGAGAAGAGTTCTCACGAACGGGTGCAATGAACAACACTGTTCTTTTCTTGAACTTAGCAAGCGATCCTTCAGTTGCTCGTATTATGACGCCAAGAATTGCATTAACTACGGCAGAATATCTTGCTTTTGAAAAAGGAAAACAAGTCTTAGTAATTATGACTGATATGACAAACTACTGTGAGTCTCTTCGTGAAATCAGTGCGATTCGTGAAGAAGTTCCTGGTCGACGAGGATACCCTGGTTACATGTATACTGATTTGGCAAGCCTATATGAACGAGCAGGTAAGATTGAAACTAGTGAAGGTTCTGTAACGCAGCTTCCTATTCTTACGATGCCTGCTGATGATAAAACGCATCCTGTTCCTGATTTGACTGGCTACATTACTGAAGGTCAGATTTTAATGGAAAGAAGTTTGTATAAGCGTTCTAAAAATCCTCCAATTACTATTCTTGGAAGTCTCTCAAGGTTGAAAGTTGGTAAAGGTCAAGTTCGAGAAGATGCAGCAGGTGTTGCAGATCAGTTATACGCAGCTTATGCTACTGGAATTGAATTTAGAGATTTAGTTGCTGTTGTAGGAAAAAGTGCATTAAGTGCTAGAGATCTTGCGTACTTGGAATTTGCAGAAAGTTTTGAAGAAGAATTCATTAACCAAGGCTTCTTTGAAAATCGTTCAATTAATGAAACTTTGGATATTGGTTGGAAACTTCTTACCATGATTCCTGAAGCTGAACTGAAAAAAGTAAAACCTGAACATATTAAAAAATACTTACCAAGATGATAAGCCCAACTCGGTCTGCATTGCTTGAGACCAAACGAAAGATAAAGCTCGCGACAAAAGGTCATAGTTTACTCAAGAAGAAACAAGACTTTCTCATCAATGAGTTATTTCGTTTATCTGAAGAATATATGCAAGCACAGCAAGGTATCTATGCTCGGACACAAAAAGTCTACGCTGCCCTCACTATGGATATTGCGTACTCAGGAATTACAGTAAGTCGGTCTGCGAGTTTGGCAGCAAAACAAGCCTTTGATCTTGATGTAGTTATTAAGAATATTATGGGTGTAAAAATTCCTCAGCTTAAAGTTTCTTTGCATGGTGATGCTCGTCTCAATACCTATGAGCATTCGCCCCAGCTCGTAGAGGTTGCTCAGGATTTCAAACAATTACTTCAGGATGTCGTTGCGTTTTCAAGTATTGAACAATCATTACTGACTCTAGCTGAGGAAGTGAAGAAAATGAAACGACGAGTAAATTTCCTCGAGAATATTCGTATTCCTGAATTACATAAACTGTCCAATGACATTAAGTTTGTTCTTGCTGAACAAGAGAGGGAGAATTTTGCGAGACTCAAAAAGCTTCAACACTGATGTCTTTTTTTGGCTACAACGAGTTGCCTTCTACATGATGATTGTAGGTTTTTTTATTTTTGTGTATCTTTGGTATACGGGCCAAATTTCGTAAGAATTTCGAAATAGTTGAGTGTAATTATATTAGTTTTCCCTCTATTATACTTGCATGAAAGAGAAGGACTTGCAGGATTTTTTAACAGAGAACAAAGGAAAGCGTTTGCGTAATCTTGATAGCGATTTGCTCTACCTAGAGCAAGAGTATACTTTTCCTGGAGGACGGGTGGATATCTTGGCGTTAAAACAAGGTCTACCTGTCGGTATTGAGTTGAAGGCCAAAAAGTATAATACGAATGCTGTGTGTGGACAACTCCATAAATATTTGAGTTTTTTCAAGGAGAAAAAAGGTTCTGTGTATTTTGTCGCCCCCTACATTGCTAAAGGCGTGCAGGAAACCTTCAAAAATGAATCTGCTATCCGGTTATATTCTTTTGATAAACATCTGCGATTTTACGAACATACAATTTCAGGTAATTATCGACTTCCTGTCATTTCTTCACGTTCCTTTTGGAATACTTATATAGCTGCACCTGTTTCTACATTTGTGGCAAGAAAACTTTTTAACCTATGAATAGATATTTATAGGAGCGGGTATTTACTCTTTTTATGGTATCTGAACTTCTCTTTCAAGCGATTGTTATTGCTGCGAGTGTGGCCAGCATTTTATTAGTTATTGGTTTCTTCTACTGGATCAGCAAGCGGCGTTATAAAAAACCAGAAACCTTGCCTTTTTGTCCGAACTGTGGAAGTACTGCTTTACTTGCTAAGAAAAAAGATATCAATGAAAGTTATTTTGTAGGGAGCTTACACAGCAACCATGCTTATGCCTGTCAGAATTGTGGTTTTGTTGGTTCTTGTCCCTTTGGAACTCCTGAAGAAATTGCAGAGTATGTTGATCAAAAAGAGGTTTTGATTCGTGCCAAAATTGCTCCTCAAGTTACTGCTTCAGGAAAGAAAGAGCTATTGAAGGTAGCAAAATCTTCTACAGGTTCAAAGAAGTCTTTAAGAAAAACTGCAAAAGATACTCCTCGACTTGTAAAAAAAACTTTTAAACGTTCTCGACTCAAGAAAGTTACTAATCAAAACCCTAAGTAAGGAAAGCTTTTTATACCTAGTTCTCTTGAATAGACTTATGCACCAGCTCATTTCTGATATTAAAGCAAAGGCTAAATTAGCTAACAGACATATTGTTCTTGCTGAAGGTACAGATCTTCGAGTGGTACAAGCGGCTAATGTTCTTCTTTCAGAAAAGTTTTGTAGAGTGACGCTGTTAGGTAGTGAAGAGCAAATTCGAGCTACTGCTCACAAACATCATTTGTCTCTTCCTGATGTGATTATTATTGATCCTAAAAAAAGTGATTTGCGAGAGTTTTATGCAAAGACTTTGCTTGAACTTCGAAAGCATAAGGGTATGACTGCTAAGCTTGCTGCTGAGCTTGTAGTTGATCCAACTTATTTTGGCACGCTTATGGTGCACTGTGAACATGCTGATGGAATGGTGAGTGGTGCAACGCATACGACTGCAGATACGCTTCGTCCAGCTTTGCAAATTATAAAGACAAAGGAAGGTGTGAATAAGGCTTCAAGTTTCTTTATTATGGTTCCTCCTGATTCCTCTGACATTTTTTTCTTTACTGACTGCGCATTTGTTCCTCATCCAACTGCAGAGGATTTAGCAGAGAGTGCAAAGCTTACAGCAGATGCTGCTAAAGGTTTAGGCATTGTACCTAAGATCGCTATGCTTTCTTTTAGTACAAAAGGAAGCGCTCATGATCCTGCTCTTGAACGAATTCTTCAAGCGACACATATTGTAAGGCAAGACCGTCCTGATTTGTTGATTGATGGTGAACTGCAACTTGATGCGGCTATCGTTCCAGAGGTGGCAGCTCGAAAATGTCCGCAATCTCCATTGAAAGGTGAAGCGAATGTTCTTGTTTTTCCTTCTTTAGATGCGGGAAATATTGGTTACAAATTAGTTGAGCGCTTTGGGCATGCAAAACCAATCGGCCCTGTTATTGTAGGCCTTAAAAAACCAGTGAATGATGTAAGTCGTGGTGCTGATGTGGATCAAATAGTATTAACTGCGTGTTTAACTGCAATACAAGGTGATTTTTCATGAATGTGCTAGTTGTAAATGCAGGAAGTTCTTCAATAAAATTCGCTTTATATGAATTACCGGAGCAATATCTTCTTCTTCGTGCTCACGTTGATGGCATTGGTAGTAAAACGACAAAAATATCTTTTGCTGGAGCAACAATTACTAAAGCGATGAAAACGCATAAAGAAGCGATGGAGTTTCTATTCACTCATTTACCTCAAGAAGTAGTAATTGATATGGTTGTCCATCGAGTCGTGCATGGTGGTGAGGAATTTACTACTCCTACAAAAATAACTTCTGCTGTGTTGAAAAAAATTAAAAAGTTATCTTCTCTTGCTCCCTTGCACGTTCCTGCAAATATTGCAGGTATTGAATCTGCTAAATCAGTACTTCCAAAAGCAAAGCATGTTGCGGTCTTTGATACTGCTTTTCATAGTACTATTCCAGAAGTAGCGTACCGGTATGGGGTTGAAGAAGCGTGGTACAATAAATATGGAGTACGCAAGTATGGTTTTCATGGTATGAGTCATCAATACATAATGCAACAATCTAAGAATTTGCTTCGAAAAAAATCTGTAAATATTATTTCTTGTCATTTAGGAAATGGTTCAAGTATTTGCGCTATTAAAAAAAATAAATCTATTGAAACCTCAATGGGCTTTAGCCCTTTATCAGGTGTAATGATGGGAACGCGTAGTGGTGACATTGATCCTGAAGTGATGTTTTTTCTCAAGGAAAAGGGTGTGCCTTACAAAGAAGTTGAGCAACATTTACAAAAGCATAGTGGTTTTAAAGGTTTGATGGGAACGAACGATTTGAGAAAAATTTATGCCAAAGCAAAAGCAGGTAATAAGAAAGCAAAATTTACTATTGATTTATTCTCTTACGAAGTAGCTCGTTATGTTGGCATGTATGCTTCGCTTCTCGGATCTATTGATGCATTGGTGTTTACAGGTGGTATTGGTGAGGCTGCATTTTATGTCCGTAAAAAAATAGTTGACTACCTTCCTCTGTTAGGCATTAAGCTTGATAGCAAGAAAAACTATGCTAATAAAGAGCGTATTCATGCAAAGAATTCTAAATTAAAAGTTTATGTAATTCCAACGAATGAAGAATTAGTAATGGTTCAAGAAGCTTTACGATTATGAAAATAGTCTGACCATTGCAGTAAGGTAGCTTTGCAAATTATTATGTCCTGAATATTTATTTATAGTATCGCCAACAGTTTCTTTAGAATTAACAGGAAGATCTGTGGCTAGTCTTGAGAATTCTGCTAGGAAATCTTTTTTTGCTTCTAGCCGTCTAGCAATTTCTCGTTTTTCATTTCGGTAACTTGTTACCATCTCTGGGCTGAGTAGATTTTGCTGATGGTAAAGTTGTAATATTTTACTTACTTGGCCTCTTTGTTCAAGCTGGAAAAGGTTATCAAAATCAAAAAGAACGATTTCATTTTGTTTGTTTATTATTCTGTTTCTTTCACTTCCAACATCGTACATACCTAGTAATTCACAGTGAGCTGCTGCTTTTCCTATACTTGACTTGTATTCTGGTAAAAGAAGCAATGAAGGGTCGTACTCATGAATAATTGTTCTTCCTTCTACTTCTTTTTCAACAAATATTTCTTCGTTGAATCCGAAACATTGTTTTTGGTGTTCACTTATAATGTTGTACAGAACTATTCCTATTAATCTGTTACTATTTGGTTTCTTGATGTAGATGCTGTGGTCAACATACTGGTCTTTTAGGAAGTCTGCTCGTATAGGAAATGTCGCGCCATTCATAAGTAGTTTCCTTTCCACTTGATCGATGTTGTCCGTTTCATTTCCCATTACTTGATCAATTTCTATCAGATTACTTTGAGTTTTTTTGGGTTCGTGTGGGAATGTATACTCGTATTTATGTACGTGCGTGGGTGAGTAGTTCCTGATTGCTTCATGCATTTTTTTTGTGGAACGTCCAAGAATTGAGTTGTAGGTAAATTTGGCGTTGATGTATTGACCATAGTCTGAATCGGTGACTAGTTGGGCTAGATCGGTAGATATAGGTACTGGTTTTTTATTCAGAACAGTCATATTCCTACTGAGCCATAACTCATATATAAATCTTATGATTTAATAGTAACTAAACAGTAGTAACAAAAAGAACATTTATAAATAGTTTTTGATTCACTTGTCGTATGGCTTTAGAATTACTCACTTCCTATGATTGCGGTTTTAAAAACCCTCTTTCTTATCGTGTCGATGCTCATTTTGACGACGAAGTTGTTGGAGAAGCTAAATTCAAGGTTTTGAAAGGAAAATACTTGGCTGAATTTTTTATAGATGTTTCTGATTTGTCTATTCGAGGTAAAGAAGTATTTGATGCATTATATTCAACTCTAGGCCAAGAACGGAAGGTAGATGGTATGTATGCACATTGGTCTAGTGATTATCCTGCGGATTTACAGACATTTAACAATTTACAAAATAAGGGTTTCTCACTGGAAGATGCTGCAAGAAATACTTTCACTGGGAAAATGATGGCTCGCCATGGTTCTTTCAAACCCTGTGTGGTGAATCTTCAAGGCGATGTCGGTACATATCGTTCTGCAGAAGTAGTTTTCTTACCTGAATAGGTCCTAAAATCATTTTCACTTAGTTTTTTAAATATGCATTCATGCTTATTTTCATTTTGCTACAATTGTGTAAACTGACAATAATTACTGTCTGTCATACGCTTTTTGGCTCATTTTCATTTCGCCACGATCGCATAATCTGGTATTGCGCTGGTCTCGAACACCAGTTCCTTTGGAATTCCCGGTTCAAATCCGGGTCGTGGCGCCATTTTTCTTTAGAAAAATTGCGGCTAAGAGACTGATTTGTCCGTCAACCTTGTTGACACTATAAATCCGGGTCGTGGCGCCATTTCTATACATTTTGTATCTTCATGTGTAAAATTT
>CAZHNR010000054.1:0-8008 GCA_964534065.1 uncultured Methanosarcinales archaeon | reverse complement strand
GGTCATGGTAGAAATATGCTGATGGGAAAAAGCCTTGCAAATCTTCTAGAAAAAACAGGAGCGAAAGTTATTCGAGTAAATCTCAATAATGATCGGGGTATTGCTATTTGTAAATCTATGTTGATGTACAAACTTTTTGGTGAAGGAAAAACTCCTGAAAGTGAAAACCGTAAAAGCGATTATTTCGTTGGTGATTATTACTTGATGTTTGAAGCGAAGTCCAAAGAGAATCCCGAGTATGAAAAGCAAGCGCAAGACATGTTGGTCAAATGGGAAGCAGGAGATAAAGAAGTACATGCACTTTGGGAAACTATGAATGCTTGGGCATTTGCAGGTCATAATGTAACGTATGCGACTTTTGGTATTGAGCATGATAAAGATTATTTTGAAAGTGAAATTTACAAGAAAGGAAAAGACACTATTTATGCTGGTTTAGAAAAAGGATTGTTCTACAAAGATGCAGAAAATGGAAATATTGTTTGTGACTTGGAAGATAAGGGTTACGGTAAAAAAGTTCTCTTGCGCGGTGACGGAACAAGTATTTACATGACACAGGATATTGCACTAGCGAAAGAAAAAGTTGATGACTTTGGTGAGTGTGACAAATATGTTTTTGTTGTTGGTAATGAACAAGCGTATCATTTTCAAGTACTCTTTGAAGTCTTAAGTCGATTAGGTTTTGGTGATACGGAAAAATTCTATCATTTTGCTTACGGCATGATAGGTCTTCCTGAAGGAAAGATGTCAAGTCGAAAAGGTAATGTTATTTATGCTGACGAACTTCTTGATGAACTCGTAGAAGAAGCGCAACAAAATCTTTCGCGTCGTGAACTTACTGCTCAGCTTTCAGAGGATGAACGAACTCGCAGAGCACGAGCTATTGCGATGGGTGCTTTAAGTTTCTTTATTTTGAAATTTAATCCTCTTTCTAATTTTATCTTCGATAAGAAACAAGCACTTTCTTTTGAGGGAGAAACAGGTCCATATTTGATGTATACCTATGCACGTATTCAAAGTATTCTTCGAAAAGAGGTTGCACCAAAAGAAGTTCCTATTCCACAGGACTTAGAAGAAAAAACGACACAGCTTGTCAAAGTCTTACTTGCTTACGCGCCTATGCTTGCAGAGTCTGCAAAGGAGTATAAAATTTCTTCAGTCGTACTTTATCTTACAAAGATTGCTCAGGCTTTCAATGAGTTCTATCATAGTTGTCCTATTCTTAAGAGTGAAGGTGACACGAAAGCTTTCCGCTTGTACATTGCTGTTGTGACTGCTCGCGTACTCAAAGATGGGATGGATATTCTTGGCATTCCTGTTCTTGATGAGATGTAGGTTTGCCTGTTTTATTCGGTTTTTCTGGGCTTTTGTCGTATATTTATAAATAATCACCTAAAATACTACTCATAAGTAACAACAAAACACAAGATTTATAAATAATAACTACTCAATAGGAGTATGATTCATCTTATTGGAGAATATCATTATGACATTAATATCGGTTCTAAATACTTTGCTACTCTAGAATCATTGAAACCAGATGTCATAACGATAGAAAACATTCCTGACTCTGATAATTTGGCTGGACAGCTCGCAAAGTTAAGACGAGCACATTCGGCACATGATCCTTTTTCTTCGTATACTCTGCGGCTTGAAGAATTGAGCCGACAAAACCCTCATACGACAAAAGAAATTATTGATAGGTGTTTTCTTAATGCAATAGCGCCTGAGCTCATCATACGCCAGTATGTGCAACAGCATCCAAATACTCAGGTAAAATATATTGAGGTGCCTGATATCGATGTTTTAGAAGGCATTAAAGAAATCTACCAAGAAATAATTGAGAAAAGTCAAGATGGTTCCATATTTCCTTCATCAATAGACGAATGGTATGATGTTACTGAAGTTATGTATAAAGAACCTTGTATGGTTGATGAATTGCATGTATCTGAACATGAATATCGTGATGAATATGCTGCAGCTAAAATTAAAAAATTGAAAGGTACAATTGTGCACTTCGGCGGACTTGATCATATGTTTGGCGATTACCATAATCTTTATGAACGCTTGAAACCTCTCGGAGCGAAGCGTTACAAGCTAAACGAATTTGAAAAATGAAAAAGAGAAATATTGCTGCAGGAGTATTGACACTTGGCCTTATTGGAGCTTTAGGCTACAACTCATTTAGTGACGATACGAAAACTCCTCCTGTTGTGCAATCCGAACCTTTTATTGGTCCTGTTGTTCCTGATTCTGTTGCTATTACTGAGACTTACAATTCTTTGAGTGACTTTGTACGGAACCAACCTTATGACGTTATTACTGAAGATGTTTTTGAAAACTGGTATGAATTGCGTTCATGGGTTTTGCTTAGTGACGGTCCATGCGGTGAAAAAGATAGTCATATCTTTGCAAATATTAATGGTGAGTATCTTGGTTGTTTCAAGAATGATTCTTCCTTAGTTTCGCAGCAAGGATTTATTGACCAGTATCGAAAAGAATTATATGAACAGAACATTAGTGATGTCGTACTCAATCAACGAAGCGGTTATCCTTTTGCTTACAACTGTGATAATGAATCTTTCAAGGAAGCAATTGGAAGGATGACTGGAGATTCAACTGACTATTTGTTAAGTGGAAGTTGGGAACACATATCTGTTCCGGAGCAAAATCCTATTAGTATAATTGAAGCGGTGCATCTTATTAACGAAAAAAATAATCATAATCTTCCTGAAGATATATTGAAAAGATTCTTTGGTCAAATTGTTATTGAAAGTCGTGGGAAAAAAGATCTCCGTTCACGAAAAGGTGCAAGGGGAATGATGCAAATTCTTCCAAGTGTGCTGGAACGATGCGGCGTGGAACCGCAGTATTATGAACACCGTTTTGCACAGATTGACTGTGCTTTAGATCAACTGAATAGATCGTATCACATTATGCAGTCTCGAGTAGACCGAGCACTTCCAAATATAGATGCAACACGTAGAGATGAGCTTGCACAGTGGATGGCCACGCATGCTTATCATGCGGGAAGTGGAAGGATGAGTAGATTGTTTGGACCAACCCGAACAGGTGCTGCTGCAAGAGAGCTTAACCAACATAGTGAGAAATACAAAAACTTCACTGCTGAAGATTTAGGAATGTTCTTAATCAATCACAATATCGGCCGAGATGGAATTGGAAGAGCTACAATGAAATACACCTTAGACACACAAGTTGCAGGAGATGCAATTGAGAGGTATATGTGTGAGTAGTTTTACTTCTTGGGATCAAGTGTCAAATATGTTTCCAGAGTGGGAACGTAACCACAAGAATTGGTTAAGTTCTGAATTAGAAAATTATACTTATAAAGAACCTCTGGCATCTAGAAAAGCATTACTTGCAAGTCCGAATGGAGAACTGCAAACTGTGCGATTTATACTTCCAAGTGAAATGATGTCGTTAAATATTTACAAACGATGGAATGCTTGGAAAGGATTTTCAGGACCTGCATTAATTAAAACTCCTAAGAAAGGAAATATTACAAATGTAGTTTCAGAATATATTCCGGGAAATGAAATGCATATGGTAGAAGAAGTATTGCAATCAAACAAGCGCAAATGGACTAATCAACTCTATGCACAAGTGTATCATTTGCACTCTTTGCATGCATATATTAATGATGGTTTGAGCTGTGGTGTTGTTATTGATCAAAATGCTGATGCAAGGATAATTGACTTGGGAGATTTGGCTACCTTTAGTGCTAAGAATTATTTGCAAAAAATAGCAGAAAATTATAGATCTATAGATGCACTTTTTGAAGAATAAAATGGACTGGATAGATGAATTATTGAATGATGTGCCTGTACGTGTAGTGGGGGATATAAGTGATACATTAAGAGGCATATTATTGCATCATGATATTTTTCTTGCTACAGGTGTAGATTCAAGTAAACGCAGAAATTCAATCGGGATTTTTACTAAAGAGTATAGTTTGGATATTGCTACTGTTTTAGAGGAGATGAAACGTCAGTACGCAGTTGATGTGCATATTGATCATCCTTTGTTTGAAAAAAATAAAGATCCTTTTCTTTTCTATACAGCCCATTATCTAGATGCAAATAATGCTATGGCTACCGAACCTGAAAATCTGAGAGGTACGGTTGAACTCTACACAAATCCTCATCGCTTGTGGTTTATGGATATTCCTACCATGCAGTATTATGAAAAATTTCTTCGTAAACAATAACCTTCATAAACTCCTCTTCTTTGCATTGTTACATGAAACGCTGCACCTGGCCTGGTATTGAACATCCTCTTTATACAAAGTATCACGATGAAGAATGGGGACGACCTGTGCATGATGATAGACTTCTGTTTGAAATGCTTATTCTTGAAGGTGCCCAGGCAGGGCTTTCTTGGTTAACTGTGCTGAAAAAAAGAGAACACTACAAAAAAGTATTTGATAATTTTAATGTAAAAAAAGTTGCAAGCTATAATGAAAAAAAAGTTCAAGAACTTCTTCAAGACCCAGGAATTATTCGAAATAAATTGAAAGTACGAGCAACAATAAAAAATGCGCATGTCTTTATTGAAATCCAAAAAGAGTTTAGAAGTTTTGATGCCTATCTTTGGAAGTGGGTAAAAAATAAACAAATAAAAAATACATTCAAAACAATGCAAGACCTTCCTCCAAAGACTGAACTTTCTGACGCAATTTCAAAAGACTTGAAAAAAAGAGGAATGACCTTCGTCGGCTCAACAATCATCTACGCCTACTTACAAGCAGTTGGTGTAGTGAATGATCATCTTGTAGATTGTTTTTGCTATGTTCTCTGTTCTTCAAAGAATAAGTCTTTTAAATAAAAACGTATTCATATCCTTTCATGACAACGGACATTTGTGAAACTTTTAGACCTGATCCTAAGTTGATTAATCAGCATAGTAAAACGCATGCAGGAACGGCAGTGATTAGCGGCTTTGCTGCGTATATGTTAGGTTCTGTTGTGGAAAGTGCAGATACTTTGATGTCTGTGCCTGTGGGTTTATTATCGCTCACTGCAGCTGGTATGTGTGTGCATAGTACGTATAGCTTAGTAAAACAACAGTTGCAACGAAAAGTTTCAGTTCATGTCGATACGGCAAAGAAACGAATTATTAGAGAACATCCACTTAAACCAGTGCAAGAAATTAATTATGATCGTTTGCTTCTCGTCTACCGTGCAAGTGATACGTTATTTTTAGATTATGAAGTGCATAAGCAAGTTGATGATGCTTTCGCAAAAGGCTACAAAGTACACGCAGATGCAGTGAGAATTCCTTTAATTGCTAATGCTCCTGAGAAATTTGAAGTGTTTAAGGAATATATTACAGGTCAAACTGAAAACAAAATTATATAGTATGTGAAGGTAATGTACTGGACTTGATAAGCGGAAGGCTTATAAACAGGAAAACACTTGTATTCTATATAAACGTACGAAAATGAATGTGCATTTGCAATGAAATCTTATTAATTTCTTCTTTTTGCTCTTTCATTTGCCTGACGATATGCAGGTTATGAGGAGACATCTATTATCTCTTTCTAGTATGGACATATCAATTATGTAATTAAAATGAAAACATTTAGTGAACTAGGCCTTGAAGGCCCTTTAATGAAAGCTATTGAAAAAGCTGGCTTTGAAACACCAACAGAAATTCAAGCATTAAGTATTCCTCTTATTCTTGAAGGAAAAGATATTATCGCAACAAGTAGTACGGGTTCTGGAAAGACGCTCGCTTTTGGTTTAGGAGTATTACCTCAACTTGAGCAAGGTGTAGGTATTCAAACTCTTATTCTTTGTCCAACCAGAGAACTTGCTGAACAAATTGTTATAGTCCTTCGTGATTTTGCAAAACCTTTAGGTTTACGAACAGTACCTATTTATGGTGGAGTGAGTATGAATCCGCAAGTGAATGCACTACGAAGTGCTGATATTGTTGTAGCAACTCCTGGTAGATTACTTGATCATATGAGTAGAAACAGTATTGATCTTTCTGTAGTTCGTTTTGCTATTCTTGATGAAGCAGATCGTATGCTTGACATGGGTTTCTTACCTGATGTCTCTAAGATTTTACAAGCATGTCCTAAGCATAGACAAACATTACTCTACACGGCAACACTTCCTCTTGAAGTAAGTGATCTTGCTGCACGGTTTATGAAATCACCTGAAAAACTCAAAGCAGGAGTATATGTTGATCCTAAAAAACTGAAGCAAGTCTATTATGATGTACAAGGTTCAATGAAATTTTCATTACTTGTGCACTTACTTAAACAAGAGCGTGATGGTTTAGTTATGGTCTTTTGTAATTCGCGAAAATACGTTGACAGTATTGAAAAAGGATTAAAAAATCAGAAAATTGAAGCAATGGCTATTCATGGTGGATTGACTCAAGCATCACGGCAAAAAGTATTGAACCGATTTCATAAAGGTCATGCTTTTGTTCTGGTCTGCACTGACGTTGCAGCTCGAGGTTTAGATATTCCAAATGTAACTCATGTCTACAATTATGATATTCCTAATGATAGTAAACAGTATATGCATCGAGTAGGTCGTACAGCGCGAGCTGGTGAAGAAGGTTTAGCAGTAAATCTTATTTCTAGTCGTGATTATGATAATTTTGGTCGTGTACTTCAAGACAATGATATCAAAGTTGAGAAACTGGAACGCCCGTACATTGACCGAGTAGACTTACCAACAAACGGTGGTCGTGGCGAAGGTCGAGGAGATAGTCGTGGTGGTAGAGATGGCCAACGCGGTGGTCAAGGAAACTACAATCGTGGCGGACCTCGTGGTCAAGGCGCTCCTCGAAGAAGCGGTGGTCGACCAAGCACACGTCCTCGTTCAAGTGAGCGAAGTGAAGGAAGCCCTCGTGGATCTCAAAGCGGATACGGTTCTGACGCTCCGCGGCCTAATAGGTCAAGGCCGAGTTGGAATAATCATGTACGACACTAGTCGTATTTTTTTTCTTTCTTACAAAACTTTATAACTCAAAACCTGTAACACTTCCTCATGCTGATTATCGCGTATGTGAAACGTTTCAAGAAATTACTTATTCTTGCTCTGATTTTTGCAACGATTAACCAAGTATTCTCTCTTTTAGATCCGTATATTTTCCAGTTTGTCGTTGATGATTATATTACAAAAGCTGGAGAGTACGTGCTTTCTGATTTCATAAAAGGCTTAGGTCTCTTGTTACTTGCGATGATGGCGGTAGCTTTTATTTCTCGAATTGCCAAAAACATTCAACAGTATTATGTGAGTAGTGTGAGTGAGCGTGTAGGAACTGCAATGTACGCGGATAGTGTTGGCCATACCTTTTCATTACCGTATCAAGTGTTTGAAGATAGGCAGTCGGGCGAAATATTGCAAAAGATGCAAAAGGCTCGTGATGATACGAAAAAGATGATTGAGCTCTTTGTTGGCACCTTCTTTATTTCAGTTGTAGGAATTCTCTTTGTTATGATTTATCTTTCTACGGTACACTGGAGTCTTGTAAGTTTATTCTTTTTTATTATTCCTATATTTAGTTACATCACGTATCTTATTAGTAAAAAAATAAAAAATGCACAGGCTGAAATTGTACGTGAATCTGCTGAACTTGCAGGCCAAACAACTGAAACCATTAGAAATGTAGAATTAGTAAAAAGTCTTGGTTTAGAAGATCAAGAAATACGTCGACTTAATGTCGTGAATGATAAAATACTTGACTTGGAACTTAAGAAAGTAAAACAAATTCGAGTGCTTGAATTTTTGCAAGGTACAAGTATCAATGCACTACGTATGATGCTTCTTTTTCTTGCAGGTTATTTGGTTTTTCAAGGTGTCGTGAGTCCGGGTCAGTTCTTCACAATTATGTTCTATTCCTTTTTTATCTTTGGTCCTCTTTCTCAAATGGGTTTAGTAGCTGCAGGATATCAAGAAGCGAAAGCGAGTACTGAGCAACTTGCCGAAGTGCTTTCCTTACCTCCTGAAAAAAAACCAGAAAACCCAAC
>CAZHNR010000053.1:0-8114 GCA_964534065.1 uncultured Methanosarcinales archaeon | reverse complement strand
TTTACTATCTACTATAACATCCAACATAAAACATTAGAGCATAGTGTTTCAGAGACTATTCATTGGGAGGACGGAAACATTCTTCCGGACGAAGAACGAACCTTAAAGATTAATGAAGATTTGTTGGTGCGTCGCATGCAAGCTTTGTATGGAATTCTTACGCGTAAATTACTTACAAGCGCTCAATAATTGCGTTTGCAAATTCGCTTGTTTTTACTTCTGTAGCGTTATCCATAAGTCTTGCAAAATCATAGGTAACAATTTTTTCTTGAATAGTTTGCTCAAGTGCTTGCACAATATTTTCTGCCACGGAGTTCCATCCTAAATGCTCAAGCATCAACACAGCAGAAAGCAGCACTGAACCCGGATTTACTTTATCAAGCCCAGCGTATTTTGGTGCTGTTCCATGGGTTGCTTCAAAAAGCGCATGTCCTGTTGTATAATTAATATTTGCTCCTGGAGCAATGCCTATTCCTCCAACCTGTGCAGCAAGTGCATCAGAAATATAATCGCCATTTAAATTCATAGTCACAACAACACTATATTCTTTAGGACGCAGAAGAATTTGTTGCAAGAATGCATCTGCAATAACATCTTTGACCAGAAGTTTTTCTTTCCACTTGCCATTCCCATGTGTTGGAACAAGCTCAAGCACTTCTTTGATTTCTTCTTGAATGTCTTCTTGTTGCTTCGGAGTCATCACAGAAAAGCTTGGTTCAATTTTCCGTGCATGATCTGCAAGGCTTAGTGTTGAGTCTTTGTCATAGTTTCCAAGAATCCAACTTTCTCTTTGTGTGACAACTCGATCTCGAAACTCAGTTGTAGCTAGCGCATAGCCCCATGATTTGAAGGCTCCTTCAGTATATTTCATAATGTTGCCTTTGTGCACAATAGTAAGGTTTGGTGCATCATTTTTGAAGGCGTATTCCAACGCTGCCCGCACAATTCTTTCAGTTCCTTCTTTAGATATAGGTTTCAAACCAAAATTACTTGTGTCCGGGAAACGAACATTTGCAAGTTTCTTACCAAGGAGTTTCTTAAGCTCTTCAGTTTGTGCTTCTCCTTGTTGAAATTCTATTCCTGCATAAATATCTTCAGTGTTTTCTCGAAATATAGTCATATCAACTGCTTCAGGATGCTTTACTGGACTTGGAACACCTGCATAGTGTCGAACTGGTCGAAGGCAGGCAAATAAATCTAATTCTTTTCGAAGCGTAACATTCAGTGAACGCATGCCACCACCAACAGGTGTTGAGAGTGGACCTTTAATTCCTACGAGGTAGGTGCGAAATGCTTCTAATGTTTCTTCCGGCAACCATTGTCCTGTTGTATTGAAGGCTTTCTCTCCTGCTAGTACTTCTTTCCAGGCAATCTGTTTCCCTTCTTTCGCACATGCAGTATCAACTACTCGTTGTACAGCTTTCCAAATATCTGGACCAATACCGTCACCCTCGATATAGGGAATAATAGGAGTATTAGTAACTTGTAGTTTTCCATTTTGAAGAATAATTGTATCTGCCATATGCGTATAAAAAAGTACTCATCTAAATACTTTCTGAAAAAAGAGAGTAATCAAAAAGGTTTATGACGAAGTTCTTCAAGATGTCGAATTCGTTCAATAAGAAAACGATGTTCATCCGTGCCGTAATCTCTAATCAGTGCTTCTATATGATTTCCGCCAAGGTGTTGTGGAATAAGAACGTAATCCGCTCCTAAGTCATAAAGTCGTAAAGCTTCATGATGGTGTTCCACAGTAAGTACAATAACACCTTTTCTGTTTTGTGCCCTGTAATTTGCAAGAATTTTTTTATTTACCCCAAAATGAGGAATGGTTGAAATAAGTAAAGTCATATCTTTGAAGTCAAATTCACTAAGAAATTCAACGCTCCCTACATCACCAAAAAGTGCAGGTATATGTTTTCTTTGGAGTTCTGCAATGGTGCGCGGATCATGGTCCACGACAAGATAGGAATGGCCTGTTTTTTTGATTGCGCGAAGCACATGAAAACCAATACGATGAAAACCAAAAACACCAATATCATGTTTTTTTCCTTGGACTCCCTGCAACGTATCTTTGAGTTTTTTCTTTTCAAGTTTCTTAAAAAAGAATTGAAATTTATCGTAAATACGTTCGCCGTAGACAACGAGATACGTTGAAGAAGTTATGGTAATAATGGCTACTAACGTGATAAGTGAAATATCTTGTAAGGAGAGAAATCCTGCTTGGTTTGCAAGAAGGGCAAGGATAAGTGAGAACTCACTAATTTGACTCACAGTAAGACCTGCGAGAAATCCTGTTCGTGCCGAGTAACCAAATCGTGTTACAAGCACAAGAACAATTGCTGGATTTCCTATGAGAACAAACAAGGAAAGGAGCAGTGCCTTTGGTAAGGTCGGTCCTAGTGTTTGTGCAATGTACGACCATTGTTCTCCTACTGCCAGAGCCACTTCAGGAGGAGGTATGAGTTGTGTTCCTAAAAATATGAAAAAAAGAATAATAAAGAAATCCCGAAGTGGTTTTATTCTCCCTTCAAGTTCTTGTTGATAGGGTGTTGATGCAAGAACAATTCCTGCAAGCAGTGCACCAATTTCAAGTGAGAAGCCAATACTTTGAAATCCTACTGCCACTCCAAAACACCAAGCAACTATGAAAAGAAAGAGAAGTTCTTTGTAACTTGCAACTGTTTTGAGCAGACGAGGAAGTATATATTTTCCAACCAAAAAAACCCCTATTGCTGCAAGTACTCCCCAGAGCACAATTTCTGCAATCTGCATAAAGGTATCTGCTCCCGTTGCAAACGTTCCAACTACCATAAGAAGAAGTACAGCGACAAAATCTTGGACTAAGAGAAAACCTAATGATATTTTTCCATAGAGTTGTTCAAGGCCATGCGTGTCTGAAAGCAGTTTAACAATAATAATAGTAGAACTAAACGTAAGAGCTACAGCAATAAGTACTGACGGTATCCAAGCGAAGCCAAGTAAAAGGTTAATAAGTATTCCAAAAAATGTTGTAAACACTATCTGGCCAATACCAGTGACCACAGAAATCATCCCTACTTCTTTTATTAGTTTTAAATTTAATTGCAGTCCCACGATAAAGAGAAGAAAAGCAACTCCGATGTGTGCAAAGACTTCATATGTTGTTTGGTCAGTGAGCAAATTAAAGAATATCGGACCAACAAGCACACCAGTGAGTATGTAACCTACAAGCAAAGGTTGTTTGAGCTTATTCATCAGTAAAGAAATACCAAATGCAAGAACCATTACAATTGCAAGTTCTACAAAGAGTTGTGCCATGTGTCAAAACGAGTCGAAATCATTTAAGAATGTTTTGCAAAATCAGGAGAAAAGAGAAAGAATTATTTCATGTACACCGTACAAGAAAAGTACAAAAAACAAAGCATTTCCAAGCAAGAGAGGAAGAAATACTTTTTTGTAAGGATAGTCACTCATACCAAGACTAATAGTTACTGGATCGTTTGGTGCAGGAAAAAAACCTGCATAGATAAAAATAAATAAGGGCGTAAGCTTTGGATATTTTTGCAGGAGTCTATTGAATCGTTCAAATATTTTTTTCAGCCAACCAGAAAATACTTGTCCAGATTGTTTTCCAAAAAAGAAGTAAAACGTGTCACCGACCATCGCTCCAAGTCCTGCAAGTGCTGCAAGTAAAGGTATGGACAAGCCTGCTTGTGCAAAAGAGGAAAGCACGACATAAAACGGTCCTGCTGTAAAACTACTACCTCCCGCAATCACAGCCAATATGAAGACTGCAAGGTAGGAATTGTTAACACCAAGTATATCTACCAGTTCTTTTGCTGGATAAAAATACAAAAGAATAATCCATCCAAGAACAAAGGCAAAAAATAAACTCCATTTCAACCATTTTTTCAAGGCAGCACCTCAAGAAAATCTAATGTATTTCTTGTTGCAACATATGGTGTTCCTGAAAGCATTTGCTTGACATCTTTCTCTCGTGATTTTCCTACAATGTGCCGTATGCAGATTCCTTTGATACGACCAGCATATTTCTTATACAATGCACAGTATATTTCAGGATCTTTTTGTCCATCATCACCCACGAGATAAAAATTTCCAGTATAATTTTGCAAAAGACTAGATATGCGTTCATATTTTGTAGTACTTTTCAAAAGAAATGGACCTGGTGGAAAACCTTGATGTTTTCTAAAAGATTCTAGAATATCAAATAACGGCCATTGGCTATTGCTCACATAGAGTATTTGTGCAGATGTCTGTGTGTAGACATTTTTCATTCCTTCTACAGGAACTCGTTTAAACGGGTTTTGAAAAAGTACAGTTACGAGTCGCTTCCATATGTGTGTTGCGTGACTCACAAGAAAAGTATCATCAACGTCACTGACAACATATGTCTGTTTAGTATCTAAATAGACAGGTACGCTTCGGACTTCTTTCTTATAGGTTACAGTGCAAGCATCAGTAGAAGCTGTTTGAAAGTAAGCTCGAAAGTATCCTGAGCTATCGGTCCGTACTACTTTCGTTTGTTTTCCGTAGGTTACCGTAACAGAAACTCCTTTTCGTCCTCGTTTGAAGAATCGACGAACTATACCTAATGAGGTACTCAGAGCTGAAGTACTATCTTGTATCGGCTTTAAGCTTCTTCGAAATACTTTACCTCGAAGGTAGACTTGTTTTTTGTGCAAGTACGCAGGATAGACTTGAAGATGCATAATCAATTAAAAAAAAGCAAGTTTATAAATTTTCACCACAAACAAGAAGTATGGATCTTCTTATTTACAATCCAAAAGCAGGCAAGGGCAACGCCAAGCAACATCTAGAAAAATTTCCGCAAGCTCAAAAGCTACAGACCACAGGAAATAATGATGTTGACAGAATTCGCAATGCTTTGACAAAAAAACACAAACGTCTTATTGTTATAGGAGGTGATGGTACGGTGCACAGCGCGGTGCAAGCAATCATAGGCAGAGATATTTCGCTGCAGGTTGTACCTGCAGGCTCAAGTAATAGTTTCTATGAAGAAATCCAGAAGTCTAAACCTCAAGCTATTGACGTACTTAAGATAAATGAAATCTATTGCGTGCATTTAGCAGGTTTTGGTTTAAATGCTAAAATAATCAAGAAAAGTGAAAAAAGTAACAAATCAGGCATTTGGAAATATCTTGGTAATTTATTCTCTAGTCTTTTTTCACATGGTGCTACAGAATTCGTTGTAGGAAAAAAGAGTCTTCGCACCAAACTGCTCATTATAGCTAACGGTTGTACTTATCAAGGGAAGTTCCCCATAAATCCAAAAGGAAATATGTCCGATGGTAAATTTGAATTGTGCACTCTCAAAGATCAAGAGTCAGTAACTTCAGCAGTAATAGAAAATGTGGGAAAGGCACCGTTTCACATTGACGGCGAATTTTATGGTCATCCAAAAAAAGTAAAAGTTACTCTTTTGAAGCAAGAGCTTCGTCTTTCATATACCGATAACTAACATCAGTTTGGATACCAACAAAATGAGTTATTTCCTCTCCAGTAGCTGAAAGTGGCGCAATATGTAATTCATTATAGAACATCGTACCGTCTTTTTTGAAATTTTTCATAACTACGGTAACACTTGCTTTCCGTTCAAAAGCACTTCGAATTTGTTTGCGTGCCTCAGTGTTATCTGCATCTCCTTGCAGAAAACGACAATTTTTCCCGAGAACTTCTGATTTAGTATATCCTGTCATCGCAATAAAAGAATCGTTGATATACATCAAAGGCATATCAGGTTTGTTTGCGTCAGCAACAGTGATGCCGCAGCTCGCTTTATTCATTGCTTGTTCAAAAAGTTGTAATTGCTGCGCAAAAGGCAAATGCTTAGATTTTATGTAGATTTTTGCAGAGCCGACTTCTCTTACTTTCACAGTTCCTTCACCAATAAGAGTTTGAAGATACGCTTCAGCATCCGATGAAGCCAAATCGAGTTGTGTAGCTAGTTCTTGCAAAGAAAGTCCTGCAGGGTTATTGTCAAGGAGTTTTTCAATTTGTTTTGTATAATTCATGGTTTTCTTTTACACTGCAATAGATGTAGGTATTTATATGTGTTCTCCAAAACTTCTTAAATCATGAGATTCAAAAAAACATTATGCGAGGATTTCAAAAAATTTCTAGTCAAATAGCAAACAAGGCAGTACAACTACCGAAACGGCAAACAACGCACGCTGCAGGATACGATATGTATACACCACAAGACATACGTATTCCAAGTCAAGAAACGGTGTTTATACACACAGGAATAAAGGCATATATGCAAGAAGATGAAGTACTCTACCTTTACATGCGAAGTAGTATGGCTATAAAGAAAGGACTTGTCTTGGCAAATCAAGTGGGCGTCATAGATAGTGATTATTATAACAACGAAAGTAACGAAGGTGAAATCATTATTGCCCTTCGCAATACAAGTAATGCAGATATAGAGATTGCTACTGGTGAGCGTATAGCGCAAGGCGTGTTTCAAAAATTTCTTAAAGTGAGTGATGAGAAGGAACAGATGGAGACGCGTGTTGGCGGCATCGGATCTACTCAGAAGTGAAAAAATACAGCATAATTACGCACTTCCACCACAAGCTTTAAAGAAAAACCGTACTTGGGAGAAGTATTCAGGAACCTTGTTCCTACAAAAATGGAGTTTACGATGAGAAATAAACGAGAAAAAAAGACAACAGTTTTACAATACATCATATTTGCTCTCTTTAGTGTTGCAGTTATTGCAGCAGGAGTGCCAAAAATTATTCTTGCCCAGCAACCAGTAACTATGTTAACTGGATTCGGATATCCCACAATTGCAATTCAACTTATTGGACTTGTTTGGATACTTGTAGGTATCGCAGTATGGATGAAAAGTTTACGAAGTTACGCAGCACTTCTTGCAACACACATTACTGCAGGTGCAATTGCTACGCATATCGCAGCAGGAGTTCCTATTCCTCTAGCAATGCTCGTCTACATTATTCTTCCATTAGCAGTTCTTGTTGCAGATAGATTCTTTACGAAAGTAAGTCCGAGTCTAGAGGAAGCGGCAACACACTTGAGTGAAGACGCTGTTAAAGAACAAGAATAAACCAGAACACTAGTTTTGGATTTTTATTTTTTTTCAAAGATTTTAAAAAGATACAGCGTTCTAACTTCACTATGAAAACCATTGAGCTTTTGCAAGCACAAAGAAATGAAATCACTGAATATCATATCTATACACGCCTTGCAGCAAAAGCCGAAGGGAAGAATAAGAAAATTCTTAGTGAAATTGCTCGTGATGAAAAAAAACATTACGAGATTATCAAAAAATATACGAAACAAGATGTTGCTCCCAAACAATTCTGGATACGATGGTATATCTTTCTTGCTGGCTGTTTCGGTTTAGTATTTGCACTGCGCCTTATGGAACGAGGCGAGCATGCAGCACAAGTAAACTATAAACGCGCAACACAAAAAGATGTTGCAGCTATTTTTAAGGATGAACATAAACACGAGCAGCAACTTATTGGTATCCTAAAAGATGAACGAGTAACTTATGCGGGAGCAATTGTCTTAGGTTTGAATGACGCCCTTGTAGAACTCACCGGTGCACTTGCTGGTATGACTTTTATTGTCGGCAACACTCAAACGATTGCTCTCATTGGTTTTATTACTGGTTTTGCTGCTTCACTTTCTATGGCTGCATCAGGATATTTATCTAGCAGAGAAGAGGAAGGCACAGGCCTTGATCCTTTCAAAGGAGCGATTTATACAGGTGTAGCATACATCCTCGTTGTGCTTATTCTTATTCTTCCTTATATTCTCATCAATAATCCTTTAACTGCGTTAGCAACCATGTTGACCTGTAGTGTAGTAATTATTGCAAGTTATACAAGATACATCTCTATTGCAAAGCAAGTGCCATTTAGAAGAAGATTTAGCGAAATGGCAATTATAAGTTTAGGAGTGGCATTCCTAAGTTTTGCTATCGGATATCTGTTACGCGCAACCCTAGGCGTGTAAATTACCTGTACTCAGGATTCTCAGGAAAACCAGGTTTATTGTTTTCATCCCATTTACTTTTCTGATTTCCTTGTGCAGGAATGCCATCTTTGAGCAGTTTTGCC